>NZ_JBFANH010000012.1:0-246179 GCF_040674755.1 Nocardia sp. NPDC049737
GCCGCCTCCCGATGGCGCCGACGCCACCAAACCCGCGTCCGACAAACCAAATACCATCGACAACGACTGTCACACAACGAAATACAACTGTCGTGTTAATACTCCAGCCGGACTCCGTGATCGTTGATGCTGCTGGTCAGGGCGCTGAAAGTGGGGCGGCCACGGCGTGATCATGTTGTGCCGTTGGCGGTCGAAACGCATCGACGCCGAGGAGTTCTACCGGCTGCTCGACGGCGTCGTCATCGACGATGTCATCGCGCGGACACACGAGTGAGAGTCGCTGACACTGATCCGGCGTGCTGTGGAGCGATCAGTAACTATGTTACTGTCCCGTAGCGCGCAGCTGTGGCGGGTCTCATTCCGTCGAGTGTTATGCGGCCTAGGGCACTCTGGCGACGGCGCCAGGGTGGGAGTTGAAGAGGGTTATTGATGCAGCAGCAGGGTTGGCGGCGTCCCGCGCCGGGATTGTCGACATACACCGGACGGCTGGCTCTGGTGGCGGCCGTGGCCTGCGGGACCGTGGTGGCCGGGGTCGGAACCAGCGCGCCGCAGGCGGCGGCCGCGCCGGTGAGCGCGTTCTACACCCCGCCCGAGCAGTTCTCGTCGCAGCCGGGCGCGGTGATCAAGACCGAGCCGATGACCGTGTTCGCGGCCCCGCCCAGTGTTACCGGGTGGCCGGTTCGAGCCGAGCGCATCATGTATACGACGCGATACCAGGACGGTTCCCCGGCCGCGGTGACCGGCACCTATGTGGAGCCGACCAACCCGTGGCGAGGCTCGGGTCCGCGCCCGACCGTGGTGATCGGTCCCGGGACCGCCGGTCAGGCCGACCACTGCGCGATGTCGGTGGCGTTCTCGACCGGCGTGACCATCACCGCCGACCCGTCGGTGTCGCTGTCGGCAAATCAGGAAGCGCCGTCGGCCGCGGTGTGGAGTGCTCTCGGCGCCCGTGTCCTGGTGACCGACTACATCGGACTCGGGACACCGGGTATGCACACTTTCGCCAACCGGATCGAAGGCGCCCACGCCATCCTCGACGGTGCTCGCGCGGCGCAGCACCTGGGCGGTGTCGGACCGGAAACCCCCGTGGTGTTTTGGGGTTACTCCCAGGGCGGGGGCGCGACAGCGGGGGCGGCGGAGATGCAACCGGACTATGCGCCGGAGTTGAACCTCAAAGGCACCTGGGCAGGTGGGCCGGTCGCCGACCTTGCCGCGATCCTGCAGCGCATCGACGGCGCACTTATCGGTGGCGCCATCGGTTTCGCGATCAACGGACTGCTCGCTCGCTATCCCGACCTGCACAAAGCGGTCGACCGAGTGACCAGCCCCGCTGGACGCGCCATGCTCGATACGCTGAGCACCGAATGCATCGGGGATGTCATCACCCGTCAGCCCTTCCTGAAAACGAGCACGCTGACAATCGATGGCCGTTCGCTGACAGAGCATCTCGACGCGATTCCGGAAGCGGCGCCCGCCTTGGCCGACATGCATGTCGGCAGTCTGACCCCGAGGACGCCGGTTCTGATCACCAGCGGCCTCAATGACGACACGGTGCCGTACGGGCAGGCTCGTCGGCTGGCCGAGGAATGGTGCGCGAAGGGGGCGGCGGTCACCTTCCGCACCAACGATCTGCCGCCGATCTTCTCCGGCGCAACAATCCCCAACCATTTCGGACCCGAGATCATCGACGGATTCGGACCCGATAACGCGATCACGTACCTACTCGATCGGCTCGCCGACAAACCGGTCGCCGGCTGCACTATCGACTGACCGGTGTGTGCGTGTGCTCCGACTCGCCGGAGTCGGCGGATCAGAGCACACGCCTTCCGGCACAGCGGACATGGCCGGATGCCTCGACACCAGCCCGACTTGGATGCGGCGCACCCCCAGCCAACCCCCGATCGCTCTCGTGACCTCTTGCGGAAAAGCGATCGGGGTGGGGTTTGGACCGCGTCCACGATC
This sequence comes from Nocardia sp. NPDC049737, assembly GCF_040674755.1. Lineage (NCBI taxonomy): Bacteria > Bacillati > Actinomycetota > Actinomycetes > Mycobacteriales > Nocardiaceae > Nocardia > Nocardia sp. NPDC049737. The sequence continues at coordinate 1,963 of NZ_JBFANH010000012.1, forward strand.
GAACCCTTCGCCGGGCGCTCATAATTCGGATGCCACGTAGGGGCCATTAGAAGGAGCGTCGACAAACCGAGGCAAAGCTTCGGCAACGCGACCGAGACTTGCAAGAGCACCTCGACCTCGCGGTCACCGCGATCCAACGCCTGAGGTTGGAAAACCACCGACTGCGGCAAGAACTCGAGGCAGCCCACGCAATCACGCCACTTCGCCCTGGGCACGGGCTCAGCTCTGACCGCCATCGGTGACTGCTGTCGCCGCAGTGGCCCCGCGAATGACCGTCGGCAATGGCGACTATCGTGCGTCGCCACGCGGGGTGGCTGGACAAGAATCGATCAAAGCAGTTTGTCGGACGCAACTGGGTCTCGCCAGATTTCTCGACACCGCCTAGGGCCGGCCTGGGGACATCGCAAGATCGCCGCCATGATGCGCGCGACGGATACGAGGTATCCACCTCGACGGTGGAGCGGGCACTGAGGCGTCGCGGTTTGCTGCTGCCACGCGAGTATCGCGCCGACCGGAAATCATGGGCAGTGTTGCGACGCAAGGTATTCCGCGATCCACCCACGCAACGCAATCGGGTATGGCAGACCGATTTCAGCGAGTTCGAGACAACCGGTGGCGGTATCCGGCGGATCTGCGCGGTGATCGACTACGCCACCAAGTACTGCCTAGCGGTCGCCGTGACACCGACCGCCCGCGGCGCCGACGCACTCGCCTGCCTGACGCTCGCGGTCACCGAGGCCGAGAGAGTTCTCGGGCTGGGTGACCTGCGGGCTGACCGAGGGCTGACCGAGGTAATCGGTCCGGCCGGCGAAGTGCTCGGCATGGTGCCCGCCCCGATCGCGGTGGTGTCGGATAACGGTCCCTGTTTTCGCGGGGAGGTGTTCAAGACCGCTTTCGCTGGGCCGGACCCGTTGCTCCGGCATGTTCGCACGCGGGTGCGTTCACCGCAGACAAACGGTGTGATCGAGCGGCTCTTCGGCACCTTGAAGTACGAGCACCTGTTCCGCGGAGTGATCACCGACGGTGACGCTCTGGACATGGAAGTCCACCGATTCCGGATTATCTACAACTCGATCAGACCGCACCAGGCGCTCGGCGATCGAACACCGATTACGGCCTTCTCAGCCACCGCCAGTGAGGAGGCAGCGGACGCGGGTCCCTGCTCTGGCTGAATGATTGCGTCGGGTAACCCTTCGGTCTGACGTCGTGCCTCGGCGTCAATGTCTTCCCGCAGTGGGGTCGGCGACGATCTACCGCATCACTTGGGTTACGCCGGAACGGCTTGCCGATACCTGCGCTAACCGATGAGTTTCCCGGCGCGTTCACGTCTTTTATCAGTAGCCACGCAAAACCTGTTGGAGAGCGTGGAGGTCGGCTTGCTGCCGCTGTTTCACTGGTGTCGCATGCCTCGGTGACCGAAGGAGGTGACATGTCAGACTGTGAACCGGATGTTGTGCTGGGGCCGTTCTCGTCTCCGGACGCGCAGGCGACGCCGTGGGCGTCGGCGTTGGCGGTCGTCGGTGCGGCGGAGGTGTTCTGGCTTTCCACAGTGCGCCCGGACGGGCGACCGCACGTGACGCCGTTGCTGGCGGCGTGGAGTCTGGGTGGGTTGTGCTTCACCACGGGCGACAGGGAACGCAAGGCGCTTCTCGTGCCGACAACGGTTGGCGATCAAGTAAGCAGATCGCCAGGTGTCACATCGATCCGTTGTGCCCCAACGAGATCGGGATACCCACGTCGGACGAGTGAATCCCCAAAACCTATCCACTTTGTCCCGACGTACATGGGCGAGTCACGCTGACCGGGATGTTCCGCGCGGCGGCTCGGTTGTACGTGATGGGCTAGCGAACTGCCGGATGACCCGGGCGAGTCTGGCTGGTTGGTCGAGTGGGATGAGAGTGTAACTATCTGCTATCTCGATCAACTGTGCGTGGGGGAGCAATTCGACCAGGCGTCTGCCGTGTTCGGGTGGCATCACCCGGTCGTCGGCCGCCCAAACCACGAGGACGGGGCGGTCGAAGCTCGGCAGATACTCGGCTGAGGCGAGCAAGAAGCTCGTATCTGCCGCCGCGGCTCGCAGCATTCGCACTGTGTCGCGACGGATCTCCGGCTGAGTCAGGGGCGGCTCCATCCAACCGGCGACCGTTGCGTCTCCGCGTTTGGTAAGCCACCCGAACGCGAGCGGGCTGTGCCGGAGCATCCGGAACCGCATTTGCTGCATGAACAGCCCGAACAGTGCTGGCGAGAGCTTGCCGGTGAGCATGAGCAGCTTGCCGGTCAGCCCGGGAGGGAAGTTGTCGAACGCCTCGCACGAGACGAGTACGACCCGCCCCACGCGTTGTCGCGCGAGTACAGTGCCATCGCCCATGAGTAGCTGGACAAGCGCGCCGCCGGTGTCATTGCCGACGAGGGTCACGTCGTACAGGTCGAGGCGGTCGAGGAATTCCGCGACCAGCTGGGCTATCGCGGGCAAAGAAAGGTCAGCCTCGGCGTGCATCCCGTGCCGATGCGCGCCGAGCGGCAATGTCGGCGCCACGCATCGGTGGTCGAGGGATAGTTCGGCAATTGGTCCGTCCCACAGTGAAGCGTCCATCATCAATCCGTGCAGTAGCACAATCGGGGGGCCGTCACCGCCGGTGTCTTGGTAGTCGATAGTTCCCGCGGACAGCTCGATCTGCTTCATACCTTTTGCTTCCGCGAGGTATGGGGGATGCCGGAGTGATTCGCTGCCGGATGATCGAATAGGTGCCGGTGCAGGAAGGATAACTGCGCCTCGACGGCTTGCTCGTGCTTATCCAAGAACGGGGCGTAGTGGGGACCGGATATTTCGACGAGCTCCCCGCGTGGAGCGCGGCTCGCCGCCTTCACGGATGGCTTGACGAGCGACGTCTGATCGCGGTCACAGACCATGACAAGTAGCGGCGACTGCACCTGGGACGCGGCGCGGCCGGGCCGATAGAGAGTGAAGCGAAGCGCGGTACGGGCAGCGACCGTCTGCTGCCAGTCCGGGTACATGTGCGAACGCAGTGCGAGTCCGGTATCGAGTCCGTCCGGCGTCGTGAGCATCGCGACGGTCCCGGGCTCTCCGACGAGCGGCACCAATCGCGGTGGACGCCCCACGAGACTACCGAGGGCATCGACAACGCCCCGGCCGGTGAAACGTAGCATCGCCAGTGGCTTCTGGTGGCGCATGGCGTTGCGGCTGAGGGCCGGACCGTCGGGGTTCGGTGTCTGTGCGATCGCCGCGCCGAGCTGCGGGTTGCGTGCCGCGACCCGGAAGATGTGACCGCCGGAGGCGGAGAACCCCCAGACCGCGAGTTTGGTCGGATCGACTCCCGGCAGAGTCCGGGCGAAGTCGATCGCGGCCTGCCAATCGTTGAGCTGGTTTCTGGCCGAAAAGGCGAGGCGTGGCTGCCCGTCGCTCTCACCGACGCGGCGGTAGTCGAAGGCGAGGACCGCAAACCCCGCATCGTTGAATCGCTTCGCGAACTGGTCGGTGGCCGGCTCCTTGGGTACCGCGAACCCGCCTGCCATGATCACGCAGGCGCCGTTGGTTCCCCGATAATGCCAGGCGGCACATACGGTGTCGCCGCTGACGAATCGAACCTTCTCCCGATCGACGGACTCGGGTGTGTCTTGTTCGGTCATTTGGAGCTTTCCTCTTCTGATAGTTGGGCGCTGATCGGTATGGCTGCTAGCTCCGGTATCCGCGTCGCTGGTGGTGACGGGCTCCTTATCTCGGGTGCCCGCGGGATGTGGTGAAAGAATCGGGCCCCGGCGTCCGAGTGCCGGTTGCGTCTCATTGCTACGTTCCATCCCTGGCTTCGTCGGGGCTCAGTCGACGCACCGAGACCAGACATAGCCCGAGGTCGCGGACTTTGGTCAGAACACCGTGCAATGCGGGTTGATCAGCAATCAGGCCAAAGATGGCGGTCTGACTGGCCTCGCCGTTGACCTGCAGTCCGCCGAACCAGTCGGCCCACCGATCGTCGAGGAGGCCATCGACGCGGATCTCGTAATGCGCCGGCCATCCCGAGCCCTTCACACCCCCTCACGGTCCTGGCACAGAACCAATGCCCGGCCGCATTGGCGCTGCCGCTCGAGGAGCCAGAGGGCGGCGGGCCATGGCATGGGGCAACGCGTTACGCGTAGGGAGCGCCTCCCCGGCGCCTGAGGGACAGGTCGTGTATTGGTCGAGACTGAGCGCATCCATTCCCGATTCCTCCCGCTGATGGCCATTTCCGTAACCGATACGCTACGAACGCCCCCAGACCGGCGCGTCACCCAAAGGTGGATATACAGGTGGAATCTCCGAAGACGCGTCCGGCCCAAAAGTGGTACTAGGGCAGGCCCAGGATTCTCTCGTTGCCGCCCATGCCGGGCGGTCCGCAGCGGGAGTGCCTGGTTGGCCGCCATTACAATCGGCCCAGCCAGCAACCGAGCTAACCATCGCTGGACGTGCTGAGCGGTGGGTTACCGACGGCTGAGCCCGCCCGCGGCTTACCCGTTACGAGGTGCCATGTCCGAGCAGGATGCGCTGCTAGCCACCAAATTGCGTGTGCCCGGGCTGCGCCTGGGCTTCGTGCCCCGCCCGCGGCTCGTGGGTCGGCTCGACGCAGATCTGAAGCCGGGGCTGGTCCTGGTCTGCGCTCCGGCAGGGTTCGGCAAGACGGGCTTGCTGGCCGAATGGGCTCGAAGTGGCCGACGGCCGGTTGCCTGGCTATCGCTTGATGCGGCGGACAATGACCCGGCGCGGTTTTGGCGGCACGTGGTTGCGGCGCTCGATCGGGTGCGCCCGGGAATCGGCGAGCAGGTCGGCCCGCTGCTGGGCCCGCCTGCCCCAACCTCGTTCGAAGGACTGGTGACGGCGCTGATCAACGAACTCGACGCCTGGTCTGGTGAGGATGAGGTACTGCTGGTCCTCGACGACTACCACCTGATTGATGCACAGGCGGTTCACGCCGCGCTGACGCTTCTGCTGGAGCACCCGCCGACAGGTCTGCGGCTTATGCTGGCCAGCCGGTCCGACCCGCCGCTGCCGCTAGCGCGGTTGCGGGCCCGGGGTCAGCTGGCTGAACTGCGCGCCGACGAGCTCCGCTTCGCACCGGACGAAGCAGCGGCGCTGCTGCGTGGAGCGACTGGCGGCGGCTTGCCCGACGCGGTAGTAACGATGCTTGCCGCCCGCACCGAGGGCTGGGCAGCCGGACTGCAGTTGGCCGGCCTCTCGCTGCGAAGCCAGGCGAATCCCGCCCAGTTCGCAGCAGCGTTCAGCGGCAGCCACCGCTACATCCTGGACTACCTGGCAGGGGAGGTTCTCGAGCAACTGAGCGAGCAGGTGCGCGGGTTCCTGCTGGAGACCTCAGTGCTCGAGCGCCTCAGCGGGGAGCTCTGCGACGCCGTCACCGGCCGGGCGGATGGTCAGGAGATGCTGGAAGGGATCGAGCTGGCCGGCCTGTTCCTCGTACCGCTGGATGAGGTACGCGGCTGGTGGCGCTATCACCATCTGTTTGCCGAGCTGCTCCGCGCCCAATTGCAGCACGAACAGCCCGGACGGGCCTCAGCACTGCACCGGAACGCGGCAGCCTGGTGCGAGGCGCATGGGCTCGCCGACGAGGCCGTACACCACGCATTACGTGTGGACGACACAGCCTGGGCTGCGCGGATGATCGAACGGTACTTTGACGGGATCTTCCGTCAGGGCGAGCAGGCGACGGTGCATCGTTGGCTTTCCGAACTGCCCGCCGAGCTCATCCAGTCACGGCCCCGCCTGTGCCTGGCACAGGCGTGGATGGCGCTCGTGGGTAGCAACATGGACGCGGCTGGGCCGCGGCTCGACGCTGCTCAGCGGACGTCTGCAGACGCTGGTGAAGAGCCGTTCGAGCCGTCGGTCGGCAGACCCGCGAGCTGGCTGGCGAACGTCCCCGCAGCGATCGCACTCGGTCGTGCCTGGCTCGCCTATTTGCACCGCGATGCCGAGGGAACGGCCGCGTTCGCCGCACGGGCACTGGCCGAACTCGGTGAGGACGAGTGGATGCTGGAGTCCGTAACCTGGTGGCAACTGGGCTTGGCCGAATGGCTGCGTGGCAGGCTCGAAGAAGCCGAGCGGGCTTTCACCTCGAGCATCGCCCAGTGGCAGGCGGCGGACGAGTGTTCCCTGGCTGTTCGAGGTTACTACCACCTCGGCCAGGTGCAGCGCGCCCAAGGCCGCCTGGACGCAGCACTCGGCGCATACCAGCAGGCACTCGAGATCACCGCACGACCCGGTGTGTCCACTCTGTCGACTGCTGGCATGGGGTACGTCGGCATGGCGGAGGTGGCCTACCAGCGAGGCGAGCTTGATGCGGCCCTCCGGGACGTAACAGAGGGCATCCCACACTGCCGGCAGCTAACCTACACTCAGCCGCTGGCCGCGGGGCTGACAACGCTGGCCTGGATTCGGCAGGCCAAGGGTGATCCGGCCGGGGCGATGGAAGCGATCGGCGAGGCCGAGCAGCTCACGTTGGGCACAGCCATGGCTGACCTGTTCAACCCCGTTCCAGTGCAATGGGCGCGGTTGCACCTCGCACAGGGCGACGTTGTCGCGGCGGCCCATTGGACGAAGGAACGCGCCCTGAGCGCGGAGGGCGAGCCGGACTATTCCCGGGAGCCTGAGTATCTGGTGCTGGCCCGGTTGCTGCTCGCACAAGACTTGCCCGACCCGGCACTTGCACTGTTGGAAAACATGCTCGCGGCGGCGGCCACCCAAGGCCGTGTGGGGAGCATCATCGAGATCCAGGCGCTACAGGCGCTGGCCCTCGCCGCTCGCGGTGCGGAGAAAAGCGCTGTCGACGCACTGGCCAATGCGCTCACACTCGCCTGCCCGCAAGGCTATGTTCGGGTTTTCGCCGACGAGGGTGCCCCGATGGGCGTCCTACTCCGCCGACTGATCGCGGCCCAGCAGGCGGACCACGCAGCCCGCGGCGTGCCCCTCGGATATGTGGCCCGGGTGTTGCAAGCGCTCAGCCACAAGCACGTCGTCCAAGGTTCCGGGTCGAGTGCCGCGGCATTGGTGCCGGGCTTGGTCGAGCAACTGACCGCCCGTGAGCGCGACGTTCTGGGCCTGCTGGTCGCAGGCAGATCGAATCGGTGGATCGCCGACGAGTTGGTGGTCAGTGTCGACACCGTCAAGAAACACCTCACCCATATCTTCGGCAAGCTCGGCGCCGTCAACCGCACCGAGGCTGTCGCCCGGGCGCGGCAACTGGGTTTGATTCGCTAGAGCAGCGCTTCACCTTCACCGAGGCAGCTCAACGGAGGTGCGGGCCTGCGATTTTCGCGTCCAACGCAACGTCTGGTTCACATCCTGCACAGCCGTCAATCGGCCCGAGCACGAAATCAGCTTCGACAACGGCTGGGTGACCGAGAAGGCGCTGGCGTCCAGAACATCCGCACGAAATTTACTCTCCTCCAACACTATTGACTAGCCGATCGTATGGAGCATGGGCGTCACAGTCTGCCGGCCCCGGTGACGAGGGCGGCCGAGGTGTGTCCGGTGGAGTTGCGTGACGAGCAGCTGCGTGAGGCCTTGTTGGTGCGCTACCGGGCCGAGCGGATCGAACTGACGACGCCGGGGCGGATCGACCGCCTGATCAGTTCGGCGCGGGCGACTTTCGAGGATCAGTTCTGTAAGCGCACCGTGTCACGGCTGAGTGAGCTGTCGGGCGACCGGTTGAACAACCCTGGTCGCGGTCGGTGTGATCGGCTGTGCGAACGTGCTGACGGGTGAGCGGAAGTCGGTGCTGGCCAAGGGGTTCAGGATCAGTCGGGAGACCGTCTACAGCTACCTGCGTGTGGAGGTTGTCACAGGCTGAGCCGGGACCCGCAGCTGCCCGAGATCGTCTTCGCTGATGAGCTCGGGCTCGCTGTCGTCCTAGTCGTCGAAGCAGCGACGTAGCTGGATCTCGTCGAGATATTCGCGGATACCTATCCCGGATCACGAGAGCAGCGGCACGTTCGGCGATTGCGAGCACGCTCGCGTTCGGGCTCACGTCGGTGAGTTCGGGCATGACGGCTGATCAATCAGAGAATGCTCGAATTCGGCTATCGCGCGGAGGATATGGAAGAACATGCGGATGCCGCCCCGTTCGCAGACCGAATCCTGACGGGTGTCGACGCCCGCGAGGTCGCCGTCGGCCCAGAAGCACATCGTCAACCAAACCAGCAGACCACTGCTGGTAGAGGCACTAATCGCCGCTAAAAGGTGGGCTTAGCGCGAGACTGGCTCAGACCGAGAAGGTCGGGCTCAGCATGGTTGCGACGACCGCGATATTTCGATAAGATGATATCGAAAACATATAATATCAATTCGACAAGATATGATTCGGGTAGCGCCTCGAAGGATCATCGAGGCTCCGGCCGAACGCCAGGCGCCACGACCGCGACTCCAGGTGTGCGTTCCCTGCCGTGCCGACCGCTGATTACGCAGTTTGCTGAGCTTCATCCACCTATCAATGGAGAATTTCATGTCGAATACCGATCGTGTCGCCGTTGTCACCGGCAGTGGGCGCAGCATCGGCCGGGCGATCGCGCTGCGTCTGGCTGCAGACGGGGCGAAGGTCGTCGTCAACTACAAGAGCAATGCCAAGGCTGCCGAGGAGGTCGCCTCTGCGATCGAAGTAGCCGGTGGGCGGGCCACCGTCGTGCAGGCGGATGTGACCGATCCGGCTCAGCTGACGTCGCTGTTCGATGCTGCGGAACGCAGGTACGGCGGGCTGGATGTGTTCGTGCACAATGCCTACGGGTTCGCTGCCGGGCCGATCGCCCGGGCGTCCGACGAGGACTACGCGCGGTCGTTCGCCGCCAACTCCCGGGCCACGTTCGTCGCGTTCCGGGAGGCTGCCGAGCGAGTACGCGACGGCGGCCGGATCGTGTACATTTCGTCGTCGGCCACCCGGGCGAGCGACCCGTCCATGTCGTTGTATTCCGCGAGCAAGGCGGCGGGTGAACAGTTGGTCCGGGCCTTCGCCCGCGAGGTGGGGCCACGGGGAATCACCGTGAACAGCGTACTGCCGGGGCCGACGAATACCGATGCGATGCAGCCCATGAAGGAGATGTTGACGGAGCGGGCCGCCCGGACACCACTGGGCCGCTTCGGTGAGCCGGAGGACATCGCCGATGTCGTCGGTTTCCTGGCCTCTCATGATGCTCGATGGGTGACCGGTCAGAGCATCGCCGCCGACGGGGGCCTCACAGCGTGACAGGCCGGCCATGCACCGCGACATCTCACGGGCTTGGCCGTTGACAGCGCGGGATACAGGTCACGGTCGCCGGCGTCGCGACAGTAGCCGGCGTGCCCCCTGCGCCGCCCCGTTGGTTCAGGCAAAAAAGCGTGTCCAACCGGATCCGCCACCGGAACCCGCGCAGTCGCATAGTCGCCGAACGTCGACCGTTTTGTTAGAAAGGACCAGGCCAGATGGCCGAGAGCAGTGCAGTATCGAACAACGAATCAGGCGCAGTCGACTTCGACCTGGTGTACCGCGGCGAAACAGCCGCCCAGGGCTTGAGCTTCGAGCGGGTGCCCTGGGACATCGGTAGGCCGCAGCCGCTGCTCGTGGAGTTCGAGAAGCGGGGCAGTATCACCGGCGAGGTACTCGACGCCGGTTGCGGACCGGGCGATACCGCCATCTACCTGGCCGGTCTCGGGTACCAGGTAACCGGGCTAGACATCGCGGCCACGGCGATCGACCAGGCAAGCCGCCGGGCGGCGGAGCAAGGGGTGTCGATGGTGTTCGAGGTCGCCGACGCAACCGTCCTCGACGGATATGACGGCCGGTTCGACACGGTCGTCAGCAGTCAGCTCATTCACTGCCTGAATCCCGAGCAGCGCCGCGCGCATGTGGCCGCGCTGACCCGGGTGCTCAAACCTGGCGGCCGGTTGATCCAATTCAGCGCCAACTTCGCCGACGGTGTCGAAACCTTCGGGCTGTATTCCATCTCGGAGGACGAATTGCGTACCACGTTCACGGCGCCGGACTGGTCGATCGTCGGTCTGCGAGCCGGCCGTATGGAGGGCACCAGGCCGCCTGAGCCGTTGTTGAATCAGTTCGCACAGTACAACTTCCATCCTGAATTCACTGATGACGGACTGATGCTGATGCCCGTCTTGGCACTGGAAGCGCAGCGGCTCTGACGAACTCGCCAGTGCGGGTGGCTCGTACAGCACTGACCCAGCGCGGTGTCGGCTGAGCCCGATCGGACGTTTACGCTGCGCGGGCGCGGCGCATACGTCCCAGTGGTCGAGCTCAACCGAGCCGTCGCGATCGTCCGAGCCGGCGACCCCCGCTGCGGCGTTGCGCGCCGTCAACCGCCTCGACTTTGATGGCTACCTCTACTTTCACTCGACCCGCAGAGTTGTTGCGGCTTGTCGGCCGTGATGCCGAGGCCCGAGCGGCGTGCGGCCGGGCGCTCGAGCCACCTCGACCCGAGCGGAGGATTCCTGACCCGGCGGGTCGAACAGACCGTTCGATGAGACCGACAAGGCGACTCACCCCTTGTTCGACACCGACCATGCCGGAACCGCGGCGATTGCGCCTCTCATATTATATGAAATCAATATTTTATGAGATAAAATGGTTCATGTCGGCCGGATTGATCCGGGACCAACTCGAGAAGGAGCTGCTATGTATCTCGTCACCGGCGCAACAGGGGTGATCGGTCGACCGCTTATGGACACGCTCCTTGCGAGCGGAGCGCAGGTCAGGGCGGTGACCCGACAGTCCAACGTGAGCCTGCCCCAAGGGGCCCACGCAGTGACAGCCGACGATCTCGACTCCGCCCTGCAGGGCGTCGACTCCCTTTTTGTTCATCCACGAGCGACTAAGGACGACATCGCGAGCCTGCTCGCTCACGCCGCCGAACACCGTGTCGGACGTGTGGTGGTGATGTCGGCGATCAACGCCGACGACGATGTGTCGTTGCAGCCTTCGTGGTTCAACGGTGACCGCAATACCGAGGTCGAACGCGCGGTTGTGAACAGCGGATTGCCGTGGGTGAGCGTGCGGCCGAGTTCGTTTGCGATGAATACGCTTACGATGTGGTCCGGTCAGGTTGCCAACGGCGACATGGTGTTCGGTCCGTTCGCCGAATTCGCTGAGCCACTGATCCATGAGTGGGATGTCGCCGACGTGATCGCACGTGCCATGGTCGATGATGCGCTGCTCGGCCGAACGATCCCGATTACCGGCCCCGAGGCGCTGCGTATGGACCAGCTTGTCGCCATCATCGGAGAAACGCTCGACCGGCCATTGGGTTTTCAAGAGGTTCCCTCCGAGATGGCCGCCAAGGGCATGATCGCGCACGGGCTCGACAAGCAGTTCGTGGACGCCCTGATGGCTCGATACGCCCGCGAGATCAAACAGCCGCTCACGGTGACCAGCAATGTCGAGGACATCCTCGGCCGTCCAGCTCTCCCATTCGCCACCTGGGTAGCCGATCACAAGGATGACTGGTCATAACCCGCAGTATTCAGCTCCCGACGCACGGCGTAGGGGTGTGCGGCCGAGCACGACAGCGCGCTGTCGATACGGTCATGTGCTTTGCGTGGCTTCTCGGTGGGTGAGAACGACTTCGTCGAGCCAGTTTCCGTAGGTCAACGGGTGTGGTCGGCGCGTGTGTTCCCCCAGGGCGCGGACGTTCTGCAGGCGGATGGTTGTGGAGCAGTTTCGGCCACGACCACCGTTTTCGTGGTTGTAGGCCCTGGCCGCCAGCACTCGATACATACCGCCAGCGCGGTCTCGTTCCGTCGTGAATGTGGCCGGACCCACCTCATTGGGAAGCCGGACCACTTGTGCCGCAGGAGATTCCAGGGGTTAGCCGGTGCCGCAATGTCGCCGCCGACCACTGCTGCTCTGAGGTAGCGGTGTAGGGAGGTCTTCGGGACACTGGAGGCATTGTCACGCGTCCCACCTGGAAGCCCTCGCCATCATCACCAGCAGTCGATGCAGGACCTTCGCGGGACCGGGGGCAGCCTCACCGTTCAACTCGACGGCGGCGAACGCCTCCGCCAGCGCTGGCGCCGGCGCGAACACGCCGTGACGGAAGCAGTTGTGGCTCAGGTCGCTACGCCACCGTTTGTAGTCGCTGACCACCCGCGCCAACGTGTCGCCTTTCGCGCCACTGACCCGGGGATATTCGTGATCAGCACACGTTGGCCCCGGTACGGGACCGCTGCAAGCCTCATTTGAGGCTATATGAAGTTCATATAATATGATAAAAATATTGTAGTTCGTAGGGTATCGGCCGTGCGAGAGTGAGGAGCCTGACGATGGCCAACGCAAGAGTTCGCGTGGGTGCTGCGCAGACGATGTCGGTGTTGCGCACGCCGGAAGAGCGGTTCGAAGGCTTGCCCGGCTATCCGTTTGCACCGCACTACACCGATATCGACGCTGGTGATGGCGCTGGCACGCAGCTGCGGGTGCACTATCTCGACGAACGTCCTGTCGACCCGGCGCGAGCGTCGGGGCAGACCATCCTGCTGCTACATGGAGAGCCGTCGTGGAGCTTCCTGTACCGGCACGTGATACCACCGTTGGTCAGCGCCGGGCATCGCTGTGTAGCGCCTGATCTCGTCGGGTTCGGCAAGTCGGACAAGCCCATCGACCGTTTCGTGTACACGTATCAGAGCCACGTCGACTGGCTGGCGCGAACGGTATTCGATCGCCTCGACCTTCACGACATCACGATGGTGTGTCAGGACTGGGGAGGTCTGCTGGGGCTGCGGTTGCTGGCGGAGCATCGAGAGCGGTTTCGTCGCGTGATCGCGACGAACACCTCGTTCCCGACCGGCGACCAGGACCTCGGAGGTTCCTTTGCGCTGTGGCTTCAGCTCAGTCAGCGTTCGAATCCCTTCGACATCGGCCAGGTCGTCGACCGTGGCACCGTGACCGATCTCGATCCGGCGGTCCTGGCGGCGTACAACGCACCGTTTCCCGATGAGTCGTATCTGGCGGGCGCTCGCCAATTTCCCCTACTGGTGCCCATCGCGCCGTTCGACGACGCTGCAGCGGCGAACCGCAAGGCGTGGGCCGCGCTCGGGATGATGCGGATCCCGTTCTTGTGCGCGTTCAGCGACAAGGATTACGGGGTCGGCGGTGGGGACCGGGTGTTTCGTGAGCACGTTCCAGGCGCCGCTGGGCAACCGCACGTCACGATCGCCAACGCTGGTCACTTTGTGCAGGAAGATCAGGGGGCCGCTCTGGCCGCCATCGTCGACGAATTCATCCGATCGACTCGCTGAACCGGTCGCGGGGTGTGCCGTCCCGGCCGTGGCGGAAACCGCCCGTCGAACGAGTTGTTTGGTGCCGACATGGCGGCGGGGGCGCATCGAATTGCGGTCTTCAACGTCATTCCGGTCTGATGATGCGCGTTCGCTCGTGGTTCGCGGCGCGCCATTTCTATGCTTGCGCGGTTCTGCGTATGATATGTAAGCCGTATAAACGTGGGCGAGGTGGCGCAGGATGAGTTCAGTAGCAGGCCGTGCTCCGACGCGAAGCCGGCGGAGGTTGACGGCTGACGTGCGGGAAGCATTGCGTGACTTGAATATTCAGTTGTCGCTGCTCAATCGGAGGTTTGGTGGCCGCGTTGAGGTCAAGGATGTCGATTGGACGTGCCTGGATCTGATCAACCGATATGGCCCGCTGTCACCTACGGCGCTGGCACGTCGTGCCGGGTTGCATCCTGCGACGATGACGGGGATTTTGGATCGGTTGCAGAAGGGGGGATGGATCGTGCGCGAGCGTGATCCAGAGTCCTCGGATCGTCGTGCGGTCATGTTGCGTGCTGTGCGCGAACGGAATTCCGAATTGTTCGAGTTGTTCTCCGGGATGAACAACCGCATGGATAAGTTATGTGCTCGATATTCGGTGGCCGAGCTCGAAGTGATCGCAGACTTCCTGCAGCGGACCGGCGAGGTGGGGCACGAGGCAGCGGAGGAGTTGGCGGAAGGCTGAGGGGTAGCAGCCCATTGGTGTTGCTGGGTTTTCTGGCCGTCGGTAGTACGCTCGTGCGCGGCTTCGTCCTCGGTGAATTAGCTCGCCCTTTGGCCGTCCCGGCGCTATCGGCAGTCATCTGCGATGAAAGCGTAAAGCTAGCGATGGGGCTTCCAAGCTTCTCGCGTAGGTGGCGTGTCGGCGCTATTTGCTGCCGATTCCGTGCCGCGCTGCGGTCCGGAGTGCCTTGGATCAGTGAGCAGCATGAGCGGATCGCGTACCACTGTGGAGTGAAGCCGTCTTCTCGGGCGCGTCCTGACGACGGCGACGCCATCCGGCTCGCGGGTCTGTCGGGGCTGCGAGTTGCGCGCCGCCAGGTGCGGTGGAGTCGTGTGGTCTCGCTCGACTTGCACCTTTCCAACATCACCAGTCGCTCGGCGTTCCTTGTCCTTGCCGAGGAGGACAAGCGTGCCTTTCTCTTCGAGGAGCGCAGGCGACTACGGGAGATGTTCCCCGGCGAGGCGGTGGAAGAGACCTACGTGGTTGATTTGCTGATGACCACTCGTCCGTGACGTGCTCCGGTGTCCGGGAATTCGCAAGGACGGTCAGCCGACTCCGGCGACAGGGGGATGCATCGAATCTCGGATGTCTTTCTCACTGCGCGTGCGGCAGCGTTCACGCCATTGGGCGGCGCCGGGGCTCAGGCCAGGGTCGTCGAGTTGGATTCGTTCACCTGGGCGGGAAGGACGTGCGGGAACCGTCGGCCTGGCAGCGCGACCAGACCTGCAACGGCCGCCGCGTAGCAGAGTGCGGCGACCACGGCGCAGCTTACGGAGAGGCCGGACAGGAACGAGTCCTGCGCGGCCGTGAGCAAACTCGGATTGCGTGCGGCGATCCCGAATGCGACCGGCACCGAGTCAGCGGCTTCAGCAGCCTGCCCGGTCGTAGCGAACGCGCTGTCGAGCAGGCGGGAACCGAAGATCGATGAGAACACAGAGCCGACCACGGCGACTCCGAGCGTCGAGCCCAACTCGCGAGTGGCATCGTTGACCGCCGAGCCGACACCCGCCCGAGACGCGGGTAGCACGAGCATGATCGACTCCGTCGCCGGGGTCGAGATCAGACCCATGCCGAGGCCCATGAACATCATCTGCGGGACGATCACGGTCCAGTAGGGCGTGCCGACGTCCGCGGTTCCGGCAATCCACGCCATGGCGGTGCCGAACGACAGGAGCCCGGTGACCACCACAGCGCGTGTACCCAAGCGCGGAGCGAGCAGCCCGCCGACTACCGAGGCAACCGCGATCGATAGCGCGACCGGGAGAATGCGGGCGCCGGTGGAAAGTGGGCCGAACTCGCGGACTACCTGGAAGTACTGGGTGATGAGGAAGATGAAGCCCGATAGCGCGAAGAAGGTGACCGCGACCGCTGCGCTGGCGGCGCTGAAGCGTCGATCCGTGAACAGTCGGACGTCGAGCATGGGGTGCTCGGCCGCGCGTTCGGCCACCACGAAGGCGACGGTCAGTCCGGCAGCGATCGCGAACCCGATCACCGTGGCGCTGCTACGCCAACCGCGCTCGGGGGCCTCGATCACCGTGTATACGAGCACTCCGAGCAAGGCGATCGAGCTGGTCAGGCCCCGGAAGTCCAGGGCAGGCACGGAACGGTCGCGGGATTCGGGCACCAGCAGGAATCCGAGAACGGCGGCCACGAGCGCGAGTGGCACCAGTGCCCAGAACACGCTGCCCCAGTAGAAGTGCTCGAGCAGCAATCCGCCGGTAACTGGGCCGGAGGCGACGCCGACCCCGACGATCGCACCCCACCCGCCGAGCGCGGCGGCGCGCTGTCGGCGGTCGGGGAAGGTGTTGGTGATGATCGAGAGCGTTGTGGGGAAGATCAGCGCGGCGAATGCTCCCATGCCGAAGCGTGCCGCGATCAGCGCGACCGTGCCGTCGACCATGGCTCCTACCGCGCTGGCGGCGGCGAATCCGAGGAGCCCAGCCAGGAGTGCTGGTCGTCGTCCGTGGCGATCCGAAAGGCTGCCCGCCGCCAGCACCAACGTGGTGAACGCGAGGTTGTAGCCGTCGACGACCCACTGCAGTCCACGGGTGCCCACATCGGACTCGGTCGCGATGCTGGGCAGCGCGACATTGACGATCGTGATGTCGAGGTTGATGGCGAGCACCGCGACGTAGACCGAAACAAGGATTCCGGCCTTGCGACTCACGAGGGTTCCTTCAACCACCAGTCGCGGATCGCGGCCGCGAACCGGTCGGGTGCGTCGGACTGCACGAAATGCCCTGCGCCTTCGACGATCACGGTGTGGTGGTTGGGGAAGAGCTGCTCCCATTGCCGTCGCTCCTTGTCCCCGAACACGACGTCGGCGTTGCCCCAGATGATGAGCGTCGGGAGTGACGCGAGGCCGGGAAGGCCGGCTTCGACATCGGCGAGAAGGGCATGACTGGCGGTAATAGACCGGGGCAGTACGGCTGACGCTTGGCGCCGATCGGAGGTGGCGAGCGCCTTGCGGTAGTGGCCTATCTCCTCGACGGTCGGCTTCCGCAGTCGGTGCCCGATGGGGATCGTCGCCTCGACGAACAGGTTGAACTGCCTGATCAGCAGACGCCCCAGGGGGCCGCCCATCACGTGAGAGGCGATGTGCGCCTTCGGATCACCATTCATCGGCCAGCCCCAGGTGTTGGTCAGCACCAGACGCTCGAAGGCGGCGGGCCGCTGCTCGACGGTGGCGAGACCGATGGGGCCACCCCAGTCGTGGGCCACGAGGGTGATCTCGCTCAAAGCCAGAGCGTCGACGAAGGAGGTGACGATGTGGATGTGTTCCTCGGGTAGATGCCGATAGTCCGGGCGGGCCGTTGACAGGCCGAAGCCGGGGTAGTCGAGTGCGATGCAGCGGAACTCGTCTCGCAGGGCACCGATCACCTCGCGATACACAAACGACCAGGTCGGGTTTCCGTGCAGGAACAGCAGTATGGGCCCCGAACCTTCATCGACGTAGTGGATCGTGTGCCCGTCGATGGCCACGAACCTGCTCTCGAACGGGAACAGTTCGTCGTCAACCCATGCAGGTCTTTCCATCTCGGTCATGACTCCACCTCACTTCGCGACTACACTTGATATAGTCACGTGAACTTTAGAATGTCAAGCAGGTGGAGATGAGTCGAAGTTACGGCCAGTACTGCGGTCTTGCCCGGTCGCTCGATGTCGTGGGCGACCGGTGGAATCTGCTCATCGTCCGCCAGCTCCTGGTGGCTCCCGCCCGCTACCGCGAACTGCTCGATGGGCTCCCCGGCGTGGCCACCAATCTGCTCTCCGACCGGCTCCGCGACCTCGAGGCCGCAGGCGTCGTCGAGCGCCGGCTTGCCGAACATGGCAACGCGGTAATGTACGCACTCACCGCGTGGGGTGCCGGGTTGCGCGAGCCGATCGAAGGGCTCATCCGGTGGTCCACACCGCTGATGGTGCGTGGCCCCGCCAACGACCGCTTCCGTCCCGAATGGCTGGCTGTGGCTCTCCCGGCCTTGCTCCGCGGCAAGGTGGATGCAGATCGATCATCGACGGTCGGGGTTGGGATCGACGGTCAGATGTTTCAGGTGCGGTCGACCCGCTCGGGCCTGGATGTCAGTCCGCACGATGGTCGAGCCCTTGATGCCGTCGTGCGCGCAGAGGCCGCGATCGTTCTCGGCCTGGCGGCAGGCATGCTCGACCTCGACGCAATCCGTACACTCGTCGACATCGAAGGTGACGAGACAGCCCTGCGAGCCATCTTCGGTGCGCGACAAGCCCCCCAATGACGCGGCTCCGTGCGTCGATGACCACCCCCAAGCTGGCTTGCCGATTCCTCTGGACACTCGCCGCTGGTACGTCTGCCAGCGAGGCACTGGTTCGCCGAGCAAGCTGAGAGAAGGCTCGCCGACAACCATCTTTCCGGTATCGGCGCCGACGCGGTCACGACATCAACGTTCTGTCCCACAACAGCTAGATCAAGAATGCCCGCAGTTGGGGGATCGCCTCGACCGGGTGTTGTGCGCGGATGGCTTCGCCGATCGCGTCGAACCGCCACACCCCGTTCATGCGGGACAGTTTGCCCATGACCAGGCCGGTGTGGGTTCCACCGCCGGTCAGGTCGTAGCGGGCGATTTCGGTACCGGACACGCCGTCGACCAGGCGGCAGAACGCGTTCTCGATCTGGTCGAAGGTTTGGCCGGAGTAGGAGGTGACGATGAAGACGACGGTGGTGACCTCAGGGGGTAGTCGGGTCAGGTCGACGGTGATTATTTCGTTGTCGCCCTTGCCTTCTCCGGTTGTGCTGTCGCCGAGGTGTCGTACCGAGCCGTCGCGGGAGCTGAGTTGTTCGTGGTAGACGACATCGACGATCTGGTCGGCGGCGAACAGCAGCGCCGCCGCGTTCAGGTCGATGTCGACCGACCGCGAGCGCAACCAGCGGCGGGCGCGGACCGGATCCCAACCCAGCGCCATGGTGACATGGTTGAGGGCCGCTCCGCTTTGGTCGCGCAGCGTTACGAACAATGGTTTCTCCCTTTGTTGTCAGGCGAATATGAAGTAGCGCAACCACAGATACGGTGCGGCGACCGCGATGGTGATGGCGGTGACGACCGCGCCCTTGCGAGTGAATTCCCAGAACGAGATGGGTGCTCCGGCGCGGGCGGCGATGCCGAGCATCACGACGTTCGCGCTGGCGCCGACCGCGGTCAGGTTGCCGCCGAAGTCCGAGCCCAGGGTCAGCGACCACCACAGGGCGTCGGTGTGCCCGGGGTTGTCGATTCCGGCCGCGAGGTCGGCGACCAATGGGCTCATCGTCGCGACGTATGGGATGTTGTCGATGATCCCGGACAGCAGCGCCGACACCACGAGAATCAACATGACGGCCACCAGCGCGCTACCGCCGGTGGCGTCGGTGGCCCAGCCTGCCATCGTCTCCACTACACCGGTCTTCACCAGTGCGCCGACCATCACGAATAGTCCGGCGAAGAACAGCAACGTTTCCCATTCGACTCCGGACAGGTAGTCGGTGGGTTCGGTGCCGGAGATCAGGACCAGCACCCCGGCGCCGAGCAGCGCGACCACCGAGGGATCGATGTGTAGCAGTGAGTGGCCCACGAATCCGGTGAACACCGCGAGTAGTACGACGCCGCATTCGATCAGGAGTCGGCGGTCGCGTATGGCTTCACGTTCGTCCAGTGCCATCACATCGGCGATCCGTTCAGGGGCGGCGTCGAAGGAGCCGCGGAACAGTCTCGGCAGGATCAGGGTGAACACCACCAGTTCCAGTACCACGATTGGCGTCATGTGTAGGAGGAAGGCGTTGAACGACAATCCGCTTCGGCTGGCGATGATGATGTTGGGTGGGTCGCCGATCAAGGTCGCGGCGCCGCCGATGTTGGAGGCGAATACTTCGGCGATCAGGAACGGTGCGGCGCGGATGCCGAGTCGGTCGCACACGAGCAGGGTGACCGGTGCGATCAATAGCACGGTGGTGACGTTGTCCAGGAACGCCGAAGCGACGGCGGTGATCAGAGTGAGCAGGATCATCACCCGCACTGGGGATCCCTTGGCGCGCTTGGCCGCCCAGATCGCGGTGTATTCGAAGACGCCCGTTTGACGCAGTACCCCGACGATGATCATCATCCCGAACAGCAGCAGGATGACATCCCAGTCGACGCCGGTGTCGTGGGAGAAGAACGCCTCCCCGGAATCGAGCACTCCCAGTGCGAGGATCACCGCCGCGCCACCGAGCGCGGCTTTGGTTTTGTGGATGCGTTCGGTGGCGATGAGCAGATACGCCACTACGAATGCGGTGACCGCGATGGTGGTCACCGTGGTCCACCCATGCGCGGGCAGCCGTTTACATCGCGGCGAGTGCCACCTGCAGTAACCGTGATGCGGTGATCACGCCGATCATCCGGGTTCCGTCGACCACCGCGATCAACGGGCATCGGCAGCGGGCCATCAGGGCGGCGACTTCGATCACGGTGTCGTCGGCGCGGGCTACCGGCAGGACGGTTTTGGGTTTCGATTCCGGGAGTAGATCGCCGACGGTCTTGCCGCGCAATGCTTCCGCGACCCGATCGGCCATCGATTCCGACAGCACCCCGGCCAGCGCCGGATCGTCCTGGACATATCCCGGCACCAGGAACCGCACCACCTGCGACGCCGGTAGCACCGCCTGGGGCACCCGGTCGGCGTCGGTCACCACGATGCCCGGCAGCCGATGCTCGGCCAGCAGCCTCGCCGCCGCCGACGCCTCGGAATCCTTGGTCACCGACGGATAGTCCTCGGCCATTTGACTTGCGTGCACACCAGCACGATACGACCGCCCGACCCCACACCGACACATATCGACCATCGACATCGTCACGATCAACCGTCGCCGTAGCGCCCGCCACCATGAGCCACCCCTTCGCCGGACCGCCCGACCCGCCGACCGGGTCGGGTTGCCGACCAGACTTCCCGGCGCACCACCCGTAAAGATGCCGTAAAAACGCCAGTTGAGCAAACCGTGGGCGCGGAGGGCAGCGCTCGATTCGATCCGTGAAGAAGTCGGGAGGTGCAGGATCGAATATGGGTCCCTGCTGCGGGCCGATGAGTTCGATAACCCGAGGTGCACCGATGCGCATTCTGATTTCCGGGGCCAGCGTCGCCGGACCCGCGCTCGCCTACTGGCTCAACCGGTACGGATTCGACGTCACCGTTGTCGAACGCGCACCAGCGCCGCGCAAGACGGGCGGCCACGCGGTGGATCTGTTCCGACCGGCCATGGCGATCGTGGAGCGGATGGGAGTAGCCGAGGAGATCCGAGCGAAGGCCACCGGGACCGATACGCTCGTGATACACCGGCCTGCCGCGCGTCCGGTAACACTCGATCTGCGCAAGATGTTCACAGCTGTCTCCGACAACCACGTCGAGATCATGCGCGACGATCTCAGCGAAATCCTCTACAACACAACATGTTCCGACGTCGACTACATCTACGCCGACTCTATCTCCGCGATCAGCGACGACGGTCATGTCACCTTCGAACGCAGCCCGGCACAGCGCTTCGACGTGATCATCGGAGCCGACGGGCTGCACTCGAATGTGCGGGCACTGGTCTTCGGCCCGGAGTCCCGATTTTCCACCTGGCTCGGCGCCTATCTGGCGATTTTCTCCGTCCCCAACTACTCGAATCTGGACGGGGTGATGGAGATGATTGTGGACGTCGGTCGGGTCGCTGGCGTCTACGGTGCCGCCCACATCGATGATGGGCGCGCGGGGTTCTTTCTGCGCCCGCCGCAACCGTTGGACTACCACTATCGTGACATCGAGCGGCAGAAACAGTTGCTGCGTGAGCACTTCGGCGATATGGGATGGCAGGTGCCTCGGCTGCTGGCCGAGCTGGAGAACACCCCGTCGTTCTACTTCGACTCCATCACGCAACTGCGGTTGGACACTTGGTCGCGTGGCCGGGTCAGCTTGGTCGGTGATGCCGCGTACTGCCCAGGCCCGGCGGTCGGTGGCAGCACCAGCATGGCTGTGGTCGGTGCCTATGTTCTCGCGGGTGAACTCGCTGCCCACTCCGGCGACTACGCCGCCGCGTTCGCCGCATATGAACACGAGATCGGCGACTATGTCCGCCGCAGCCGTCGTTTCGCCGTTGCCGCCGCGAAGACTATCGTTCCCGCCCAACGCTACCAGCTGTGGGCAATGGTCCAGGCGGTGCGCCTGATCGACATCTTGCCCGCACCGCTCGCCCGTGCCGCCGCCGAACTCAACGCCAAGGGGGTGCGCCTGCACGACTCGATCACCGTCAAGGACTACGCGGGATTCGACAAAACTCGCGGGTAGTTCGCAACCGATTCTCGACGTCGCGCACGGTGATGCGACGGTCTCGCGGCAGGTGTCCCAGGTGTCGCGCACCATAGCGGCTAGCGCGGACCCCGATCTGAAAAAGCAGATCGGCACGATTCTCGCGGGTAAAGGCAGCATCCGCGATCTCACGTGCGTCGAATCATTCAATCGGACGATACCCATTGTAGTGCAGCGCTATTCACAGATGACCGACGCCCAGCGCAACCAGTTGGCAGAGCAAGCGCAGGCCGGAACTGGCAAGGCTGCGCAGCCAACCACCGGCACCCGCTCCTGGGCTCGAGCCTCAGACGCCAGATCCTGAACCGGCTCCCGCATCTGCATGACCAATCCAGGAGCACCAGCCGTGACAGCTGTCCGAGGACATCATCGAGGGCCGACGACGAGTATTTCCGCGAACGATGGCATGATCAGCGTCGGAGTTCGGGAAGTAGCCCCAGCTGCTATGAGACGCTCGCCAATACCCGCTCTGGCTCGTCCGGTACGTGGTCCTGCGACGACGGCAGGTCTTCGTCACGCCGTCGCGGTCGGAGGTGTCCCCACTGCAATGCGCAGATGCCCGCGATCGCGGCCAGCGCGGTCGCGATGCCGATTTTCCAGCCTGGTGGTCGCCAGGTGAGGATCAGTTCGCTGTTGTTCGTGCCAGCTGGAATATCGAGGGCGACAAAAGTTTTCGCCACCATATGGTATGGGATGTCGCGGCCGTCGAGGGTGGCTCGGTAGCCGGGCCAGGCTAGCCGTGCGAAGACGACCCGGCCGCCGTTGGCCGAGGTCACCCGGATCCTGCTGGTGAGGCTGGTGCGCTCGGCCGAGGTGGCGGTGACGCCGGTGGTGTCGGCGATGAGGCCGTTCTTGGTCGAGATCGGGCCGCCGTCTCGTTCGAGGACCCAGATGTAGCGCTCGTGACCTGGATAGTCGACCCATTTCCAGCCGGGCGGCGCGGGATGGTTGCCCGCCTCCGGATACTGCGCCCGTTGCAGCACAACCCTGTCGACCTTCATCAGGTCGACAATCGTTCGGCCCGTGGATGATTCGGTATCGAAGGCGCGTCGGTAGGCGTCCGGGCAGGTGCTGCCGTCCCAGCCCATGCACAGAATGGCGCTGAACGCCGCATAGCCGATCGGGGTGTAGGCGTTGACGTAGTCCAGTCCCATGTTCTTCGCGTAGTTGCCGAAGGACAGGGATCCGTAGGCACCGGCCAGGCTCATGTCGTCACCCCGCAACAGCGCGCGATCGGCGAGTTGCAGTGTGACACCGTCGAAATGGGGGAACGTGGCCGTCATTTCCGAACGCCGCTCCGGGAAGCCGTAGGACATCGGCGTCGGTGGCGCACTGTGCACCTGCCAGTAGGCGATCGGGAACATGGACACGATGGTCAGCACGCATCCGATGGCGACGCCTCGGGTGCGGACGAGCCAGACCGCGGCGGCCCCGAGCGCCGCGACCGCCGCGGCGGCGGCGAGATGCCGCAGCACATCGTGCGGGTCCGCGGAAAACGAACGCACGAATAGCAATCCGATCAGCACGCCAGCGGCGATCCCGCGTTGGCGCCAGTGCGCGAAGCTGCCGTAGCGGCTGAGCAATACGCACACCAGCACCAGTAGTGCGAGAGCGACCATCGGCAGCACGCGTGCCGGCCACCGTAGTGGCCCGATGCGGCCCGGCCCGGCGCACCACATCAGTACCGCTGTCGCGAAGAGAGTGACCCCGCTTAGCTCGCGTGCCGAGGCTCGAGCTGCCCGCCAGTCGATGAACGCCAGCGCCGGAATAACGAACCAGGCGATATAGACCATCGGCAGCGGCTGGACATATCCCCACCAGCCGGTGAACGCGGGCACGGTACTGGGCAGGCTCGCGTTCAGCGATTCCGACCACGGCACGGTCAGAAAGGGGTCGTTGAGAATTCGTTCGTTTCCCCGCCAGGTCACCGGCGAGGACAGCATTCCGGGCAGGTAGGTTTCCAGGCCCGCCAAGCCCGCGCATCCGGCGGCGAGCAGCAGCCGCAGCGATGGTGCCCACCGCCGCTGGTAGATCGCCTCACCCACCGCGACCGCGACGATCATCAACGCGGATTCGACTGCGGGAAACACATATTGGACCGAGATCGCCAGATACAGGAAGACAAAGACCGGAATCGGTCCACTACGACCCCGCGCGTAGCGGACCGCCGACGCCCAGGCGTGCACCATCCACGCGGTACCGGTGAGCGAGGTTGCCCAACTGGCCTCGTCGAAGAACAGGAACCATCCGCTCAACGGGAAGGCCACACCCGCGACCGCGGCCCATTGCGGGCGGGCGCTGTAGACCAGGCAGATCCGGTAGGCCCCGAGCGCGGCGATGATCGAGAAGATCAGCTTCACCACGGTGACGTAGAGGGCGAGATTGTCGACCGAGGGCGCGATCAGATCGACCAGCAGTTGCGGCGGGTTGTAGAGGCCCGCCTCTTCCATCGAGTAGTTGCCCGACATCCATTCCCATGGCACGAGCGCGGGGAAGTGGCCCCCGCGCAGCTGCCTGCCGAGCATCACCCACATCGGGCCGTACTGGGATTCGGTGTCGTCGGTGTAGAAGTGGCGGGCGTTGGCGAGTAGCACCATCGCATAGCCCGTGACCACACCCAGTGCGGTAATCGCCGCCCATCTACCCACGTCTTTCCGCGATTCGATTGCCGCGCCAGCCACCACGAGCTCCAGACCCTACCGGAAAGAGGCACTCTGCAACAGTTGCCATATGCATATTTCTCGGGCGGTCGGCGGCGCAGCGAGACCGACCGCGCACCCTGCACCGGCATGGCAGCACCGTCGTGATCCCGGGCCATCGCACCGACGTCGCCGTGCTACTGCCGCCGGCATGATTACCGCGGACATGCGCCCCGATAACCCGGTATCCGGGAAATTCCGCTGCCATGTCGACGACCACATGATGGAAGGTATGACCACTCGCCGCGAGGTCCGTGCTCGATCGTGATCAGGACGCGGCCCTCGATACGTTCAGCCGTACCATCGGCAGCGTGTCGACCGGTCTGCCGGTTGCGTGTTCGATGGTCTCGCGCAGCTTGTCCCAGGCGCCGGGGTGGTGGTGGATGTAATGTTCGAGCGCGGTGGACGATTCGTCGTTGGTCATCGGAGTCGCGGTCGCGGCGAGGTTGCGTCGGATGCCGGTGGAGATCCGGACGTGTGGATGTGCCTGGATATTGCGGTACCACTGGGCTTTCGTGCCGAATCCGGAGACGATGACGAACTCGTCGGGCGCGGGCCGGTCGACGACCTCGAGTACGACGAATCGGCGTTCGCCGGATGTGCGCCCGATGTGTTGCAGCATGAGCATCCGTGTGCCGAACAGGAATCCGAGCCCGGCTCGGTAGAGCCAGATGGGCGCTCGCACCAGCCATCGGGTCTGCAGGGCTCGGGCACCGAGCTGGGTGGCGAGGTTCGGTGAGGCCGTTTCCGTTCTCCTCCAGTAGGTTTCAGCAGCGGGGCTTACTGGGCTCAGCATCTTCTTGGGCAGCACGCGATTCGATGCCAGGAGCACACCGATCACCACCTGATGGTCGCGGCGTCGACGGGGGCGGCGTTGGTGTCGGCAGAGACGATGCGGCCGTCGCGCATACGGACCACGCGGTCGGCGATCTCGGCGGCAACCTCGTTGTGGGTAACCGTCACCACACCGCGGCCCGCGCGGCTGGTGCGCTGCAGCAACTCGAGTACACCGCGTCCGGTGGCGACATCCAGCGCACCGGTGGGTTCATCGGCCAGTACCAGGTCCGGGTCGGTCGCCAGCGCACGCGCGATCGACACCCGCTGCTGCTGACCGCCCGACATCTGGGCCGGGAAGTGATCCGCGCGGTCGCTCAGCCCGACCGCCGCCAGCAGATCCGGAACCTGGCGGCACTCGCCGCGGCCGGTCAGCTCGACGATGACCTCGACGTTCTCCCGCGCGGTGAGACTCGCGATCAGATTGAAGAACTGGAACACGAAGCCGACGTGATCGCGCCGGAACGCCCCGAGAGCCGCCGGGTGTTTTCCCGAAATATCTTGGCCCGCAACGATTACCGATCCACTGTCGGCTGATTCGATGCCGCCGATGATATTGAGCAGCGTGGTCTTGCCCGAGCCACTGGCACCCAGTATCGCCACCAGCTCGCCCGGTGCGACGTCGAGGTCGATATCGGTGAGGGCGTGCACGGCGGCCTCGCCCTTGCCGTAGGTCTTGCACACTGCGTGCAGGTGGAATCCACCGCGCGGTCGGTCAGTCGTCGGTGCGCTCGCATTCATCTGTTCGGTCACCGGAAATTCCTTCGCTATCTGGGATTTCGGTCAATCCCGCCGCCCGGAGCAGCGGGCCGGTCACGTTCACCGCGCGCAAGGTGGGGTCTATGATGCGGTGCAGGATCGGGCCGTCGACAAGTGCTAATACCACCGCTGCGGTGGCTTCCGGGTCCACAGTCGATCCCTGCTCACGCAGCCATGCGGTCATCGCAGCGCGCGCTTCGGCGACGAAGCGCCCCAACTCGATTCGCAGCCGCTCATGGCGGGTGGCGGCCAGCATCATCTCGCTCATCGCCACCGTTGCCGTGTCCGTCCCGGTGTAGGAACCGATCGCGATGAGCATCTGCGTCATCGCGGCAGGTCCGGATGCCGCGAGCACCCCGGCCATCACGGCGTCGTATTCCGTGCGTGCCAACTGCAACGACGCATCGACCAGCAGGTCGGTCACCGATGGGAAGTGGTAGTGCACCAATCCTGGGCGCACACCCGCGCGTTCGGCGACCATCCGAGTGGTCACCGCACCCCATCCCTGCTCCGCGATCAGCTCAACAGCCGCCGCCATCAGCTTGGCGCGCGTTTCCTGTCCCTGCTCAGCCGCCGTAACCACGGATTTCCTCCCATCGGAGCCCGTATTGGGCAATCGCCTTGGGCGGTTACCCAATCAACAATAGTAGCACTATGCAACAATTGCTATAGGCAATTTCGGGTGATCGGCCTTTCAATGCGCGCGTTCGACATCGGTGTCGTCTCGCGACACAGTCCGCGTGCAGATCGTGTCCTTCGACAACAGTCGTGCCGTGAGAGTGGCCATCGTGACCGCGGCCAGCAGTGGCAGGATCCTCGGGTATTCGCCGGTGAGCTCGAACACGATGGTCACCGCTGTGATCGGGGCGCGGGTGGCGGCGCCGAGCGCGGCGCCCATGCCGATCAAGCCGTAAGAGCCTGCGGATGCGGTGGCATCGGGCAATAGATGATGGGCGATATCCCCGAACGCGACTCCGGCCATTGCGCCGATGAACAGCGTCGGTGCGAATACGCCACCGGAACCGCCGATGCCGCGGGTCAGGCTGGTCGCGAGCATCTTTGCCACCAGCAACACCAGCACCAGCCCGATCGCGTAGCGGCCTCGGATCGCGGCCTCGAGCGCTGGATAGCCCAACCCCATACAGCTGTGGCAGTGCCAGCAGCATTGCCCCCAACGCCAGCCCGCCCACGGCGGGACGTGCCCACTCCGGTCCTCGCCACACCCGATCGCACAGGCGTCGCACCAGAAACAGCACTTTCGAAAAGCACACGCCGACGACTCCGGCGGTAATGCCGAGCATCGGATACAGGACGTATTCGACCGGATCGTGAACAGCGAACTGTGGCAGCGACAGCAACGGCTCATCGCTGCGCATCACCTGCCCGATGACGCTGGCCGCCGCACTCGACAACGCGACCGCGACAACCGATTCAACGGTGTAACTGCGCAGAATCAACTCCAACGCCAGGAACGCCCCGGCCAAGGGAGCGTTGACCGCGGCCGCGACACCCCCAGCGGCCCCACAGGGGACCAACAGCCGCATCCGCGACGCGTCGAGCCGAAAGGTCTGCGCCACAGCCGATCCGGTCGCCGATCCGATCTGTACGACCGGCCCGATCAGACCCGCCGACCCACCGCCGCCGATGCACACCGCCGACGCCAGCGCTCGCACTCAGCGGGGTGTGCGAGGGATCGCTCGTGCACATGTCCGTCTCAGTTGTGCGGTTGCCGTGTGTAAGAGGGCGAGCGAACCTGTACTCGCGCACGCGAAGGCGTCACCGGTGACGGAACTGTGTGCTGCGAGCGGCTTCGCTGTCGCGGGCCACGTCTGACTGCCCGAGCCGGCGGGGAAGGTGCATGAGGAGGTGATCGAGCACGTATTTGCTTCAGATTTGACGCAAATACGTGCTCGAGTAATGCGCGAGAGGGGACTTGAACCCCTCAGTGCGGCAGATTTGCCTGAACCATGTGTTCGATGACATCTAATATAGGTAATTGCTGTGGTGGTTTCAATGTTGGCGGTGGCGTGTTCTGCCGTAATCGGCTGCGGCTGAGCGTCTTTCATACCGGCCGCGGTCCCGGCAGTGGGCGCTCCATCGGGGGCGGGTTGGTGAAGTGCGGTCAGGAAGGCGGCCAAGATAGTGGCCGCCTCGGTAGCGTGCGTGACGGGGGGCGGCGGCAGGCGTACCCGGCACCCCAGGTGTGCTCCTTGTTGTCGAAGCGGGGGTCAGCGGCCTTCGGGCCGGGCAGATTCGGCGGCCGGACTCCAGCGTGCCGGGGCCGGTGTCTGCAGGAGCAGCGGACGCCGGTACGACAGGTCGTCGGTGTTCCCGGTGCCCTTCTGATAGCCCTGGTCGGTGAAGAAATTCGAGTTCAGAACCGAGGCGTCGGCGGTGAACATGACCTCGACCGTGGAGCGGCGCAGGGCGATTCGCCAGTGGCCGTCGCGGCGTTCGAGGCGGTCGAGGTAGCGGCCGCTGATGAATTGCGCTGTGCGACGGTCGGTTCCGAGTAGCACCACGATCGAATAGCTCTCGCAGTGCGCGGTGTCGCCGTCGATGTCGCACGTGTGGGTGGTGATGTTGTGGGTGTGCACCCGGGAGGACGCAGCGTGGGCGGTGTTGGCCCACTGCGCGTAGTCGGCTCCGGTGTTGGTGGCGTTGCCGTGCTCGTCGACCGCGTCGGGGTGGTAGGCGCTGGTGATCAACTCGCTGTCGTGGCGGTCGCAGCCGCGGGCGTGGCGCGCGATGCAGTCCAGGATTTCCGCGCGGTCCTCGAGGTAGCGCACGCGCCGCCCCAGCGCGGCCAGGTCGGGTTCGCTCGACATCTCAGGCGACCGCCTCGACACCGACCACAGTTGTGCGGTGCATGAGCCGCCGCGAGGTCGGCTCGAAGGCGACGGCACGGTGCAACATTCCGGTGTTGTCCCAGACGACCAGGTCACCGCGACGCCACCGATGCCGGTAGGTGAACTCCGGCCGAGTCGCCCACTCCAGCAGCCGGTTCAGCATCGCACGCCCGTCTTCGATCGGGCGGCCGACGATATGGTCGGCGATCGCGCCAATCAACAGCGACTTGCGACCGCTACGCCGGGTCCACACCAACGGGTGAATCCGGGTGGGGACCCGCGCCCACGCGGCCCGCTCGGCATCGGTGGGATCGGGATTCGCGAGCAGTTGCGCGGCGGTGAAGCTGTGCTGCACCCGTAGACTGTCCAGCTCCGCCTTCTCCTCGGCGGACAGCGCCTGGTAGGCGAGGAAGGTATCGGCGAAGTCGGTGTCGCCGCCGGTGTCGTCGACCTCCCGCGCGGCGAGCAGAGTAGCCCGCTGCGGGACCTCGAGGGTGGCGCCGTCGATGTGCCAGTGAAAATTGCCCTTGCGATAGGAGGCCAGCACGGCACCGGTTTTCGCCGGGTCGAGAGTGATCGTCTCGATCTCGGCGAGTCGATGCTCGCCGGTGCGCGAGGCCACCGGCTCGCCCAGGAGACGGGTGAACGCGACCAGATCGTCGTCGGCGATGTGCAGTTCGCGGTAGATCACCACCCCGTATTCGTCCAGGGCCGCCCGGCAGTCGTCGGCGGCCGCGCGGCCGACCAGATCACGACCCGCGACGCCGTGGAATTCCACGCCGAACGGGTCCAGGGTATTGACGGTGACCGTCATCGCGATCCCTCCTTACTGGTGGTCCGTACAAAATGACTGTAAGCCATATTCGAGAATGCTATTCTCGTTTCGGGCAAACATATGGTGTCCGTGGATGGCCGGCAATCCGAGTGCCGGTGGTATCGGAGGACAGGCGATGGGGTTGCAGCGGGGCGTCGGCTCGCGGGGGTCGCAGGCCCGCAAGCAGATCGTGCGGGCGGCAGGCACACTCATGCGTGAGCAGGGGTACGCGGCGGTCACCTTCCGCAGTACAGCGACCGAGTCCGGCGTGACGCCGGGGTTGGTCCAGTACTACTTTCCATCACTCGACGAGTTGTTCATCGCGGTGCTGACGAGGTGGACCGACCGGGCCGTGACGCGTCTGGCCCGGGCCGCCGAGACCGACCGGCCGTTGCGCGCGGTGTGGGCATACGCCAATGACCCGACCGGAACGAAGCTGCTCCTGGAGTTCATGGCGCTGGCCAACCACCGCAAGGCCATCGGACCGGTGATCGGCGAGGGCGGCGAGCGGGTGCGGCAAACCCTGCGCGCGACGCTCGATCACGCTGTGCGCCGATATCACGTTGCGGGCCACGATATTCCGCCCGCCGCGGCCGCCTTCCTGATGTCGGCCATACCCCGGATGCTGCATCTCGAGGAAATGTTCGGCACCCATACCGGCCACGCCGAAACGGTCGAGCTGATCGAGAACCTGCTCGACGAGCTCGAACCGCGCGCCACGACCATGAAAGCCATCCGCCAGAACAGTTTCGGTGGTCCCGAGGTGCTGGAGACCGTCGATCTGCCGCGGCCGGTGCCACGCACCGGCGAGCTGCTGCTGCACATGGCGGCGACCGCGATCAACCCCGTGGACTGGAAACTGCGGACCGGCGCCGTGACACACCTCGGGCCGCCGCCGTTCACCCTCGGGTTCGATATCAGCGGCACCGTGATCGAAGCAGGTCCGGAAGTCATCGAATTCGAGCCGGGTGATGAGGTTTTCGGCATGATCTTCGGCCGCACAGGAACCTATAGCGAGTATGTGGTCGCCCGGGCCGATTCTCTCGCGACCAAGCCACCCCGCCTGGATCACCCGCATGCGGCAGCTTTGCCGACCGCCGGACTGACCGCGTGGCAGGCGCTGGAACTGGCGCAACTGCGCGGTGGGGAACGGATTCTGGTCCACGCCGCGGCCGGTGGGGTCGGTCACCTCGCCGTGCAGCTCGCGGCGCTGCGCGGCGCGCAGGTGCTCGGCACCGCCCGTGCCGTCAACCATGATTTCCTGTACTCACTCGGCGCATACACGCTGATCGACTACACGACAACCGATTTCACTACGGCCATCGATCCGGTCGACGTCGTGCTCGACCTGGTCGGTGGCGGCTACGGCACCCGCTCGCTGAGCGTGCTGCGCCACGGCGGCCGCTACATCACCGCCCAGGACTCCGACGCGGCCGACGACGCGCGCTGCCGCCGCGTGACCGGACGGCCGTCCGCCACCGACCTGGCGATGATCGCCGAGCTGGCCGATGACGGCCGACTGCGCGTGCACATCGACCGGATCATGTCGCTCACCGATGTCCGCGCCGCCCACCACCTCGCCGAATCCGGCCGCACCCGAGGCAAACTGGTCCTTACGCCCTGGTCCTGACGCCGCAGATGGACTGGTGAAGTAGCGGTGTTGCATCCGTGCAGTGTTCGCCTGTCCGGGGGCGTTATTGTCCGCTTTGGCGTATTCCGAAGGGCGATGACTACTCGTCGAATTTCATGGGTTCGTGTGAGGTGCGGTCGCGGCCGAAGTAGGTTTCGTGTTCGTCATCGGTGAGCCTGTTCTCGTTCGGCATCGTCCATTTCGACGGTGCCACTTTCAGCAGCGACGCCTGGTTCGGCGGAGCAACCTTCAGCGGCACCGCCCGGTTCCAGGGCGCGACCTTTTCCGGCAGCGCCGGGTTCGTCCAGGCGACTTTCAGCCGCGCCGCTTCGTTCGGCAGGGCGACCTTCAGTGCCGACGCCATGTTCAGCGGAGCAGCCTTCAGCGCCAACGCGGCGTTCAGCGGAGCGGCTTTGCTCAGGGGTGTGCCTCTACGGCACGAGCCCGAAACGTTTCGCGCGATCGGTGAACGCCCAGGAGGTGAACGCCGTGATCGGAGTGGATGATGGTGGCGCCCGGTCGGGTGCCCCGGTTGGCGATCGCCATGCCCAAAGCGTTGGTCACCCGCGCCGCGGTCTGGCTGGAATCAATCGACCAACCCACCACCCGCCGGGAGAAGCGTCGAGCACGACCGCGCAATACACCTTGCCTTCGCCGTCACCTGCTCGGGGGTCGAGGAACATGTTTGAGAAATCCGGCGCTTAGCGCTTACCGCATATAGCCGCACACTATGTGCGGTTGCTCTTATGCCGACCTGGGGAAACGACCCTTCCCGGGGTGTGACGACTCCGGAAACTATGTGCGGTAGGGCTTACCGCCAGATCTGACGGACTTGGACCCCACGGGCCTCCTCGCGCTGTACGGCGGCGACCTGCTGTACGGCCGCGAAAGTAGCTACCGGTCCCGACCGAACAGAAGCAGCTGGGCCTCGGGGTAGGTGCCGCCCAGGATCCGCCGGCACCGCGCGCAGCTGACCTCCGCGCGAGTCGCGACGAGCGCGCCCGGATCCCACCCCCGCCACACCGGTCCGGCACACCAACTCGGGCACCTCCTCCCCACCGACCCACTGCCCGAGCCGCACCGCGTGCACGGTGCGGCCGGATCGGACGAAGGCGTGGATCCCGGGGGCACCGAATTTCGCCCGCGCGGCGTTGGCGAGCGGGCTGATGTCGGTCATGGCCGAGAAGATACCGAGCCACCCCGACATACCGGGCCGTCACGTGTGCCACACACAGAGACATCCCCTTCCGCGCGCTCTGCCAGTCCTGTCCATTCCGCTTCAACCTTGCGGACAGCGCCGCGCTGATCTGCAGGCCGCAAGGTACATTCGAACAGTTCGGCGGGCGGTTGTTCGGACCTACCTTGCGGATTCGACGGATCGTGAACGCTCGGAGCGAGTTACATGTGAGTCCGGGTATCCGTAGCCGGGTCCCGGTACGTAAGAGCGGACGCCGTCAAACCCCGCGATAGCCAGCCCGGCCGACGGGCAGCGATCAGCTCAGCAGCCCGGTCGAGGTCGAGATTGCTGAGGTCGACGCGGCGTTCCACAAGGGCATTCGTAACCTCCATCGACACCCTGGCCGGATACCGCAGCAGCCACTGGCCGGTCCAGCCACGAGCAAAGCCCTGATCCACTGAGGCCATTTTCACCGTTCACGAATGCGCCCGATCATCCCGGACCGACGTCGGAAATCACCGCACCACAAGCGCGCGGACCATCCAGAAACCAAATCGGTGGAATCAGGCTGAAATCAGAACCCGAACTTACTGACTCCAAGTAGAGTAAGCCGACCGAATTAGAGATAGTCCCGGCCAGCATGATCACACTTGGCTAGGCTGCATTGCAGCAGGACCTCTCCATCTGCCGTGGCTACGGCGCACTCGACCTCAACAACTGTTTCCCAACGCCAGCACGATGCTCGCGTAGGGTCCCCAGGGCGCGAATGCCCGGGTCGGCAGCACGGACAGCTACATCGTTTCGCCACCTTGCCTGGAACAGCTGAGTCCTTCAAACGTCGTCTCATCTCGCTGTGTAGCACCTCACCCGCAGACAAGGAGCAGTCATGACCGAGATCAGTCAATCCCAGCTGCGCCGAGAGGCCGTGGAGATCACGCTGTGGCAGATGCCTTCCCACAAGCCGGACGCCGCCACGATGTCCGAGCTTTCGCAGTTCGACTCTGAGAGCGCCGAACTGGCGGTGGGCAACATAGCGGTGGAAGACGGCAGCTCGCTGCCCGATCTGGGGCCTTTGAGTAAATTCAGCACGTGGGAGTCGGTCGCCGCCACCCTCATGCGCAAGGCCGCGAGCCTCAGCGGCTTCAACCCGGAGAGCACGGCCTTCGACCCGGTCGCTTGGAACAACTACATCTATAAGTTTTCCGCGATGCCGGCTTTCTCAGGCTACCGAAATGACACCCGCTCTACGTTCATCTCCCCGCTGTCCCTGGGGAAGGTCGTCGACGCGGTGGAGGACTTGGCCCAGAGCTTCATGACTCCGGAGAACTTCAACGCCGTCATGGAGACCATCAAGAAAATAGGCCAGCTGGCGCTCGAGAACCAAGGGGAGGCAGAGAAACAAAGCTTCCAGCAGGTCGGGCTCCTGTCGCGCAATCGCGGCAATCTCTACCTCGGCGTCGTCCGGACCGAGGTGACGATGATGTACAAGGCAGGCAAAGGGTACGAGCAACTGCAGCAGGACCTCTCCATCTGCTGTCGCTATGGCGTGCTCGACTTCGACAATTGCATTCGCAACGCCAGCACGCTGCTCCAGTGGGATCCCGTGGACATGACTGAGTGGGAGGGCGGGACGGCCAGCGCCTCGTACTCCCCCAACCAATGCCCCGCCTGGAACCAGTAGTCGGTTCAAGACCCTTTCTACAATCCACCGGACTCCCAGGACGAGCAGATGGTGTACGCCACCACCCGGGTAGCGTCGTCCGGATGCCGTTGCACGCTGTCGACGGTGCCGGTGTACGTCCCGTGCCTCGGGATCGACGGGGCGGCCGTCGATGTCGCTGCACCACTCGATGCGGTCACCCACCGCGATCTCCTCGCCCATGGCCGTGGCTATCGCCCGCGTCGCGGATCTTTCCGGCCCGTGGGGTCCAAGTCCGTCAGATCTGGCGGTAAGCCCTACCGCACATAGTTTCCGGAGTCGTCATTCCCCGGGAAGGGTCGTTTCCCCAGGTCGGCATAAGAGCAACCGCACATAGTCGGAACCTATGCGCGGTAACCGCTTAGCGCCGGTTTTCGCAGAAATGGGCTGGCCACCGGGAAACCTGCTGTTCAGGACGTTGCTGATCACGCTAGCGCCGAATCCGGCGGACTTGGACCCCACGGGCCTGCTCGCCGCCGGGTTCAGGTTTGGCGACCAAGATTGAGCCGCTCATCACCAACCCAGCTAGCGACGAACTAACGACTCAGGACACTAGCGATCAGCTGGCGTGGTTCGTCCTCGGCTTCGCCGCAGTAGCAGCCGTCGCACGTCGCGCATGAGCCGCAACCATCGCAAGTGCGGGAGCAGTCGGGTGCCACAGTTCGCGTGCACGTCGTCGTGGTGCGCCCGCGCGATGCGCCAGCAACGGGGGTAGGCCCGCAAGGCGTGCAGATCCCTGCGGCCGGGATCGTGCGCACCGCTACCGACACTTACCGCTTGTCCACACTGTGGCTGATCGCCCTATCTGTCACCTGATCAGTCAATCTGTCACCGAGCGTTTGCTGGAGTATCACTGTGGCTCGGAGTTGCCCCGCTCGGCGGCATTTCAGTGCGCGATCGGGATCAGTTCGAATCCGAGGACCAGCTCCGGCCAGAAACACAGCCCACATTCAGTCCCGACGGCGCGGTGAAGATTCTTTCGACCGCGGCGATGAATTTTCCGAACCACCCCCGTCCTTACCGGTGAACGCGCCACCAACCCGGCGCTACCGACCCAGAAGGATGACCAAATGACCGCCGTCACCGCCACCCAGACCACCGCCTCCGTCCGCCCCGGCAAGATCCGCAACCGTGTCCTGTGGACTCTGCAGATCGTGCTCGGTCTGTTCTTCATCATTGCCTCCGGCGGCCCGAAGCTCCTCATCCCGCAGACCCTGATGGAAAACAACGCCACCGCTTTCTCGATCCCGTTGGCGCTGCTGGTCTTCATCGGTCTCGCCGAGGTCGCGGGCGGCATCGGACTCGTGGTGCCCCGACTGACCGCGGCCGCCGCGATCGGCCTGGCGATTGTCACCTTCCTTGCCGCCGGCTTCAACGCCTTCGTGGCCGGAACCCCGGAATTGGCGCCGTTCCCGCTGGCGCTCACCGCGATCTTCGCCTGGATCGCCTACGAACGCCGGGCCTCGATCACCGCTCTGCGCGCGCTGATCCAGCGATGACCCGCGCATAACGCCCGGCTACCGGCGGCACCCCAGCCGCCGGTAGCCGCGTTGTGCGTGACAGGGGACGGTCCGGTCGGGTTGGTCGGGCTGTCCCATCGCAGTCGCGCGGCGGGCGTCACCGGGTCGGGCCGCCCACCCCGCGACCCTCCGGGTCATGTGATGACAGTTTTGTTTCGCTGCGGGCGGTTTGGTGCCCCAGTCCGACGCGCGAGCCTGTGCCGTACGCGGGCGAGTCCTCTTATCGCTGGTCCACGCGCGTCACCGGAGCCGATGCAGGATGTTCAACGCGGCAATCGATCTCGCGCACTGCTCGACCGATATGCGGCATGAGTGGACGCTACTGCCAGCCAAAGCTTGTGCCGGCAAGGGCTGGCAGGTACCGAAATAAACCGTGATCGGCGCGGCGGCAGAGCTGGGCAATCGGAATCGGTCACCGAACCGGCAACCTTCTGACAGACATGGGATTTTGTGACGGCCTCGATTAGCATCGCCCGGCATTCGCACTCAACGACAGGGGGTACCACCTCGTGACCAAACCCGCCTACCTCGCCCTCGGCCTACTCGCGGTCGCGCTCACCGGCTGCTCGACGCATCCCAGCACCTCACCGATAGCAGCCCCGATATCCACGACGACGACCGCGGCCAAGTTTGGCGCACCAACCACCACCGCGACCACCCCAGCCGACGACAGCCACGCCGGACCCTCCCACATCCCCACGTACGTATGCGATGAGGCCATCGTCGTGCCACCGCTGGGGTACAAGGATGGAGACACCGTCGTGATCACCGGCCGAGGCGACTGCCAACCCACTGAAGGCACTGTCGGACAAGACAACACGATGAGAGGTCCCTGGCAGATCACCCAACGCAGCCCGACACCGATCACCTACAACTGCGGAAAACAACCTCCAGCGCCCATCGGCCTCGACGGCAAACCCATCGAGTTCGTCACCATCTCCGGCAACATCGCGAATGCTCCGGCCTACGTCAACGGCTACGACTGCATCCCGTAGCGATCACACGCCGACCGGTTCGGTCAGCGCGATCAGCGGCATTACCGTGCGTTGGCGCCGCGGGCCAGTCGGTTGAATCGAACCGGTAGACACCTGATGCACCCGACCGGAATCCGAGCCGCCCATACAGCCGGTCAACCGCCGACTTCAACGCACCGCCTGACAGGTCTTGACTGCCGCAGGATTGCCCACCGCGGGATTGATCGCCGGGGCGGCAGTATTCGTGATCGGTTAGCATCCCCGGGATCCAGACCAACTCGATCGGGGGACACTGTGGCCGCTCGTGCCGCCGTCATCGCTATCGCCGTGCTCGCGCCTGTCGTCCTGACAGCATGCGGTTCGTCGAGCACCACTCCGGCCGCACCGAGCGCGCCGGCCTCAGCACCAGCGAGCGAGTCGTCGGTTCCGGACGCTACGGTGCCGGGCCCGGCTACTTTCATTCCCGGCGGCGCAGGCTTGCGACGGGAGACCTGTCTGGGTTGGCTCGACTTCTTCACCGAGGCCAAAAGGCTCGCCGACGCGGAACCCGGATGGACTGCCGAAGAGGCCGCTGAGGGAGTCATCGAGGATGCCTCGAAGTCGCCGAGGTGGAGCGACACGTCCGAGGACGACCGCGCCGCGATGAAGGCCGGAATCCGCGATGCCGCCGACGGGGCCTGCGTATAAGCCCAATCCGTCACACCACATCAGCCCCCAGAGCGCCGTGCAATCGGCAGATCAGTGCGTTCGGCTGGCCGCGGCTTGGCCGGTTCTCTCAGCGCGCAACGCGGCATTACCGCGCGTTTCGTATCGCTGAACTCTTAGCTAAGCGGTGTCGGCGGGCTGGCGAGACTCGTCGACGGGCACGAGTCGCCTGATATCGGTCGGCCACTGATAGACGCCAGGCTTCGGTTCGTCGACGGCTTCGACGATCGCGCGGTTCAGGTCACCGTCGACGCCGATCTCGATCACGCGGAACACGCTGACGCCGCCTTCGCCTAAGCGGACCTTGGAGCCTTCTTCGATAGCCACAGGGGCAGGCTAACGGCGCAGACCGACAGGTTCGGTTTGCTGGGCTCACGTCCCTGGACGTCCGCACACGCCGGATACCGCGCATCGCAGTCCGGTCGGAGCATTGTCCAACCACTCTCCTGGTGAACGACCTTGGTACGTAGGCGACGAGGAGGTGAGCTACGTCAGAACATGAGATCAAGTTTCCGCCAACCACAGAGGGTGACAAAGCGGCCGCCGCTGAGTTTGATCGACTTTCCGCCGTTCCCGGCGTATACGACCTGGCCAAGAAGTCCGGGAAAGCCGGTGCGGTGATCAGCTATAAGACTCGTGACTAGCGTGCATGGTTCAACCAGCCGTCACGACCCACAGGTCTTGTCTGCCGGATTGTCCTGACGCTGAAACCACCTGCGCTGTACCGTCTTCCCATGTCCGAGGGGGAGAAGGCTGTCACCGGAGCCGCTGCCGGGAATCTGATCCGCAGGTGGAGCGCGACGCACCGCCGATCGATCTGGACCGGGCTCGCACTAGCCGGTGCTGGCGGAGCGGGCTTCGGTGCCGCTGTGTTGTCCGGGGTCTCGCCCGCCTTCGGCCAACCGCTCGCGACGCTGCTCGCCGGAGCCGGAGCGCTTTCCGCTGGCATCCTGGCGTACCTCCACGGTGAACGCACCCGCGATCTCACCAAGCGGCAACATGAAGCTGATACGACGCGCGAGCGAGAGCGCCACCGGACCGAGATGGACCGTGAGCGCGAACGGCACGCGGAAGACTCTAGCCGAGCACAGGTATCGACCCTGCGTGATCGCTACACCGCCATCGCGGCCCAGATCGCCCATGAGTCGGCTGCGATCAGGCAAGCGGGTGTCTATGCGCTGACCGCGCTCGCCGATGATTGGCATGCCTTCGGTGAAGACGACGAACGCCAGGTCTGCATCAATTTGCTCCAGTGGTACCTGCGTGTCCCATTTCCCGAGAGCGACGACCCCAAGAAACCGGATCTGTCCGAACGCGAGATCCGTCAGACCATCATCACGATCCTGGCCGAGCGTCGCCACCGTCCCGCCGAGCACCCGAAATCCTGGACTGCCACCGATATCAGCCTGCATCAGGTATCGCTCCCGGGTTGCATCCTGCGCAGGAACAATCTCTCTGATCTCTTTCTGGTCAGCGCAGACCTGGAGAACGCGGACCTCGTCGACGCAAACTTGAACGGCGCGAACCTGTTCTTCGCGAATCTGACTGGTGCGATGCTGATCAACGCGGAACTAACCAGCGCGAAGTTGGCCAACGCCGCCTTGAACGGCGCGAAACTGAACGGCGCGAAACTGATCGGCGCGGACATGACGGTCATGGACCTGACCAATGCGAGCCTGAGCTACGCGGATCTGACCGATGCGAACCTGAGCCTCACGGACTTGACGGAAGCGACACTGGTCAACGCGACACTGGTCAACGCGAAACTGGGCAACGCGAAACTGAACGGCGCGAACTTCAACGGCGCGGGCCTGAACGGCGCGGACCTGGTCGATGCAAACCTGGAATACGCGAACCTGACCAACGCGAAACTTACTGGCGCGAAACTGACCAGCGCGAACATGACGGGCGCGAAATTGATCGGCGCTGACCTACACAAAGCGGACCTGGCTGAGGCCGAACTGAATCGTGTGGATCTGACCAACGCGAACCTGACCGAAGCGCACATGTACAACGCGGGCCTAGACAACGCGGACCTGACCAACGCGAAACTTACTGGCGCGGATCTTTCTGGCTCGGACCTCACCAACGCGAACCTCACCGGCGCGGACCTAGCCGGCGCGGACCTGACCCACGCGGGCCTGACCGGCGCGAATCTGACCTTGGCGAACCTAACCGGCGTAGACCTGACCGGCGCGATGCTGGACGACGCGACCTTTATATTCAACGCGACATACGACGAGACCACACAGTGGCCGGAGGGGTTTACTCCACCATAATCCGACCCTGACCACCGATAACGATCGTTTGCTCGCGGCCAGTGCACGCTCATCGGCATGAGCGAATGTTTGCTAAGCATGCGCTAGTCCGGTCAGCTCGTGGGGAACGAGCAAGATCGGTGATACATGCGATGGAAAAACGGTGACAGATACCGTGATCAGAACCTCGGCTCGTCCCAGCTCACCAACGCCGCTGGTGACAGATGTGGTGGTCAGTCACACACACCCCGCCCGGCACCTACGGCTCACCGAATGTCAGTGAACTGTTGTCGTGCTCGTCGGTCGGGTGGCGGTGTGAGTTGCCAGTGGGTGTGGTTCGGCTGTCAGGATAGACAGTGCTGCGGCGACCTCATGGAGGTTGGCTTTGACGTAGGTGGCGGTGGTGCCGCCGGTTTTGCCTGAATGCCCTGCGTATTCGCGGGCGACGGCGTAACTAAAGGTGCGTTCGACCCAGGTCAGTGTGGTGTGGCGTAGCCAGTGTGTGGTGATGCCCTGAGTGGCGACCCAGGGGAGTTCTTGGCCGATGCGGTGCCAGAGGTGGTCGTGGCGTCGGTGGGTGATGGGCTTGCCGTTGCTGTATCGCAGGAGTTGTCCGGATTGGGGGCTGTGGCGTTCGTGGGCGTGGGTGGTGAGGTGGCTCATCAGGGTGGGGGAGACCGGTTGCCAGCGGTCGGTTCCGTCTTTCTCGCGGAGGTAGAGCAGGCATTGTGTGGTGTCGAGGTCGTGGGGGCGTAGTGCGAGGGCTCCGCTTCGGCGGCAGGCTGTTTCGAGGTGCAGGCGCAGGAGCAGGGAGTCCAGGTCGGGGTCGTTGCCGGTGGTAGCGGCGACCTGGCAGATTTCGGCGAGTTGGTCGGATGGGATGGCGTAGCGGTGCGATTTGCGGCGGGTCGGGAATGTGAGCTGGCGGGCGGGGTTATCGCTGGGGCGGATCCACCCCCTGTCTTCTGCGTATCGGTAGATGCAGCGGACGGTGGAGATGAAGTGTTCGACGGCGCTGATGCCTCCGCGGGAGGCTCGGTTGGTGCGGGCGGTCGAACGGATGGTGTGTGCCATGGCATCGAGTTCGGGTTTGGTGACGTGGTCCAATCTGCGGTCGCCCCATTGCTGTTCGAGGTGGTTGAGATGGGTGCCGTAGGTGCCTCGCGTACCGGCTTCGAGGGTCGCTCGGACCGCCGGGATGATCTCAGCGAATGTCGGCACGGCTGCGGTGGGGGCGACGAGGTCTGCGGGTGACAGGCCCATCTGCGTGAGTAGCAGGCGTGCCGCGGCGATGGTGTCACTCGTAGCGACTGCCGGATTCGGAACGACCACAGGTCACCGGTCCAGCAATGTCAGGCGGGCGGCCAGGAGCCTGCCCAGCGCGGAGGGCGGATGGACCAGGAGCTGTTCGCGGCTGCGGCGGCCGGTCAGCAGGACGCGCTGGCCGATGAGGAGGCTGACTCGGCGTCGTTGCCGGAACGGGATGCGGAAATAGCCGTCGCCGGTGACGCGTACCTGACCGTCGGGAGACGGGCCGACAAGTAGAACGTCGTCGACAGGCTGTATCTGCAGCTTCGTTCCCGGCGACCAGTCGAGCGCTGCCATGACATACCGGTCGAGGACTCTGCCGGCTTCGCCGAGCGTTGATATGCCGCACAGGATGTCGTCGTCGGGGATGGACGCCGGTTCCGGCGGGCCCGGCAGCGGACCGCGGATCAGCTGTTCCAGTGGTGCCTGCGGGAGAACGAGCGGGGGAATCATCGGCGGCCCCGATCGTTTCCCGTGTCCGGCCCGGCAGGGTCATCGATGGTCGATCCTGGCGGATCTGTCAGAAGTTGTCGCAGGTGGGTGCGCATTTTCCCTGGTCACCTCCGTGTGTTCGAGTGCGCTCGAACACACGGCACGCAAATCCGGCAAATCTGCCGGGAATCTGTGCGCGAGAGGGGACTTGAACACGCGGAGGCAACAATATTGGTGCAGATGTGTGCACGAGTACTTCTATTGTGCGTCGCTAGAGAGTAGCACAGGTTGGGCGATCATGTTGTGTTGTCTCAATTCTATTGATCTGAAACAGTTTTCAGTGCTTCGATAGAAGTAGCTGAGCGGGAGGCTGGGGTCGTGCTCTGTCGGTTGGTTCAGCCTCGTTTTGTTTGGCTGCTTCAAACGTGTTGTGGCGTGGCCGAACTTGTTGGGGGAGACGGGTTGCCACCGGTCGATTCCTTCTTTTTCGTGTAGCAGGATCAGGCATTGGTGTGGGTCGAGGTCGCAAGGGCGTAGGCGAAGGGCGCCGCTGCGGCGGCAGGCGGTTTCGATGTGTAGGAGAGGAGGAGGGTGTCGAGTTCGGGGTCGTTGCCGGTGAGGGCGGTGATGTGGCAGATCTCGGTGAGTTGGGGTGAGGGGATCGCTTGGCGATGTGATGGTGGTCGGGTGGGTATTTCTAGGTGGCGGGCGGGGTTTCGGGTGGGGTGGAGCCACTTGTTGTCTTCGGCGTAGCGGTAGAGGCAGCGTGCGGTGCTGATGAACTGTTCTTGTGCGCTGGTGCCGTTGCGGGCGCGGGGTTTGGCACAGCTGGCGGTCTGTACGGTGTGGGCTCGGTAGTCGAGGTCAGCTTTGGAGATCTGGTCCAATTGATAGTTGTGCCAGGTGGTTTCGAGCCAGTTGAGATGGGTGTTATAGGTGCGCAGTGTTCCTGAGGTGAGCGTTGCCCGCAGTCTCGGGCCTGACCGAAG
Source organism: Nocardia sp. NPDC049737 (assembly GCF_040674755.1). NCBI lineage: Bacteria > Bacillati > Actinomycetota > Actinomycetes > Mycobacteriales > Nocardiaceae > Nocardia > Nocardia sp. NPDC049737. The sequence goes on from NZ_JBFANH010000012.1 coordinate 44,458, forward strand.
GTTGGGCACATTCATGTCTGTGCAGGAGGGAAATGTGCGTTATGAACACCGCAGACCGACCCGATGCCGCCGTGGGCCGGGGGCCGTGCGCCGCCATCCCCGCTGAGCAGATGCACTTCGTCCGGCAGGTAGTGGACCGGGTCTCCGATCCCGCGACCTACCTGCGCATTGCCGAGCAGCACGAACTGGACGCCGACCGGGTGATCTCAGATCTCGCGGATACGCGGACCCGTGCCGTGGCACTTCGCGACTTCGGCCGCGCCGCGGAACTGGGCGTGCACTCCTATCCGATTGTGCTACTGCAAATTGACACCGGCACGGTCCGGCTCGGCGGATCTGTCTCCGACGCGGCGCACCTGTCCGCGGTTCTCGATCAGTATCTCTCGGCTGTCACCACCCCTCGCTGACCGAATCACCAATCGCGACAACGAGTTCCGACACCCCAGAAGGGACCCCCTCATGGCAACGCTCGACTACAAGATCATCGATTTCGCCGACAGCTCGCTGAACAAGACCAGTGTGCTGGTGACCGGAGAGTCCGAGGCGCTGGTGGTGGACGCCGCATTCACCCGCGCCGACGGCCACCGCATCGTCGCCGAGGTGCTCGACTCGGGCAAGCGGCTCACCACGGTGCTGATCACCGCCGGTGACCCGGACTTCTACTTCGGCGCCGAGGTCATTGCCGACGCCTTCCCGGAGGCCGTATTCCAGGCACCCGCCGATGTGATCGACCACATCAAGGCGTCCTATGAGGGCAAGTTGCAGGCTTGGGCGCACCTCGGCGCGAACCTGCCCACCCGGCTGGTCGACATCACGCCGCTGACCGTCGCCACCCTCACCGTCGACGGGATCCCGCTCGAGATTCGCCGCGCCAGTGACGCCCTCGGCGACCGTGCTTGGTACGTCTACGACCCGGCAGCCCGCGCCCTGATCGGCGGTGTACTGCTATTCGAGGGCCTGCACGTGTGGACCGCCGACTCCGCGACCACCGCGCAGCGCGAGGAGTGGACCCGCGCCCTCGACGACCTCGCCGCCCTGAACCCGGCCTTCGCCGCCGCCGGACACCGTGCCGCGGGCACTCCCACCGATCTCACGGGCATCCGCCATACCCGCGAATACCTGGCGTTCTTCGAGAAGACCATCGCCGACTCGGAAGATGCCGCCACCGCCGAGAAAGCGCTGCTGGCCGCCTATCCGGACGCCGGTCTGCAAATCGCCGCCAGCTTGGGAACCAAGGTCGCGAAAGGGGAAATGACATGGGGCTGAACCGATTCGACGACGACACCGCGCCCGCGGCAGTGGTCCGCCGCCAGTATCTCGCCTCCGCCGCGGGCGACCTGGCCGCCCTGCGCGAGACCCTCGCACCTGATGTGGAGTGGACCGAGATGGCGGGCTTCCCATTGGCCGGCACCTACCGCACTCCGGACGGTGTCACGTCCAACGTGATGGAGCAACTGGCCAAGGAATGGGACGGCTGGACCGCCCACGACGACACCTACGTCGTCGACGGCGAGAACGTCGTCGTCCTGGCCCGCTACACCGCCACCCACAAGCACACCGGCAAACCACTGAATGTTCGTGTGGCACACCACTTCACGGTGCGCACAGGCCACATCGTCCGCTTCGAACAATTCGTCGACACCGCCCTGGTCCGCGACGCCGCCACCGCATGAGCGCAGAAGCAGCCTCGGCCGCACGAGGCGCTACCGGCTGGACGGGTAGGGCAGAGGGAACCGTGCGCGGCCGGCGACTCATCGGTCGTGGGGCCATGTGACGGCCTTCCGGTTCTAGCGTGGCGAATCGGTCCAGCGTATCGCTCTTGACGGGTCCCGATGATTCGGTCCACCGGGTGTGAGAGCCGGTTATCGGTGGATGCAGGTTGCAGTTGCGATCGCTGGGGCCCTGCCGCCACTCGGACAGATCCGCGCGGCGTTCATTGCTACGGGTCTGTGAGGGGCGGTGCGAAGCGCGACCACGTCACTCATCTCGGGTCTGTGGGTCCCGCCAGGATGGTGACTGCTGCGACGGCGGTGGGGCCGCCGACGTTGTGCGCCAAGCCGATTCGCGCGCCGTCGACTTGGTTGGCTGCGTCTCCGCGCAGCTGTTCGAACAGCTCGACACACTGGGCCACACCCGTGGCGCCGGGCGGGTGCCCCTTGGCCTTCAAACCGCCGCTGGGATTGACCGGTAGCGCGCCGCCGACGCTGGTGACTTCGGCTTCGAGGAGTTTGTGCGCCTCGAAGCGGTCGGCGAAGCCGAGATCCTCGTAGCTGATCAGCTCGACACCGGTGAAGAAGTCGTGCACTTCGGCGACGTCCACATCCGCGGGTGTGAGCCCGGCCATGGTAAATGCCGCCTTGGCGGCGCGGACCGTTGCGGGGAAGGTTGTCATATCCCGTTTGTGCTGGTGCATGACCGAGTCCAGGCCGAGCCCGACCCCACTGACCCACACCGGGCGATCGGTGTAGCGATCCACGACATCCTCGGCGACAAGTACGAGCGCCGCCGCGCCGTCGCTTTGGGGGGCGCAGTCGTAGAGCCCGAAGGGGGTCACCACGGTCGGTGCTGTGAGGGCTTCTTCGATGGTGATCTCGAAACGCAAGCATGCCTTGAGGTTTCGGACACCATGGTGGTGATTCTTCACGGCGACCATCGCCATATGCTCGCGGGTAGCGGGAGACTCGTGCAGATACCGCGCGACGTGCAGGGCATAGCCTGCGGGGGCGACCAGGCCGAGGGGATAGTCCCAAGCCATATCCCGCGTCATCGCCCCCCACTCCCACAGCATGTCCTTCGACGCCGACTCGCGCAGTTTGTCGGCGCCGAGCACGAGCGCGACGTCGACCGCACCAGAGGCGATACCGAAGACCGCGTTGCGCACCGCGTCATGTCCGGTGGCACAACCATTTTCGACGCGGGTAACAGGTATTTCCGCTAGGCCGAGCGTGTCGGCGAGGATGCCGGAGGGGAATCCATCGGTGGTGCCCAATTCGCCGAACCACGCGGCTTCGATATCGGATTTCGGCAATCCCTTGTCGACGCTGGCGGCGCATTCGGCGAATACCATCGGCACCAAATCCTTGATGCCAAGGGCGAAATGCTCGGCGAAGGGCGTCATCCCGGCACCGACGATGGCGACTCTCCTCATGTCGCCCTACCTTTCGGATGTTCCTCTCGTGTCCTACCGGAGTTGCCGCATCTCCTGGGCAGTATGAGCGCTGCACGATTGTGTCTCACGCCGCCACCTCCTGATCTGGTTCGAACGCATAGCCGTAATCCGGCACACCCGTTCGCACGGCCACTCGGCGCAGCACCATGCGGCCACGGTCGCCGATATCGACCGCGCCCGGCTCCGCACCGGTGACCCGAGTACCACGACCATCCGACCCTGGTTGGTCCAGGCCGGCTCATGTACCGGCCCGGCATCTTCAAGTACGGCCCGGCCGGCGCCTTCAACTTCGGTTCACGGCCACCGGGCGCCGAACAGAACCACGGCAATCAGACGATGAAGATCGATGGGACACCCGGACTCGTCAAAGGCACCCTGACCAATGTCGGCCGCTGGGATCTCGGCCCGAGTGACGATCCGGATCGCGGTGTTGCCCTCGGTACCAGGCTGGCGCCCGGCGAGAAGATTCCCGCACACAAGCTCCGCGACTGGTGCTGGTCGCTGGTGACCGACGGTGACCTGACGTTGGGCGAGCGGCGCCTCGCCGTCGACGACATCGTGATCACCGAACCGAACATCGAGGTGCCTGAAGCCGTGGCGGGGCCCAATGGGGTGCAACTCCTCGAACTCTGCCGCACGGCGGCTTCGGAAACGCGGTTGTTCACCTGACGCCCTGATCAACGGTGAATCCCTCGACGACATCTCGTCCGAGGACGCCGTCTGGGCCGCGGGCAAGGTCATCGACGGCATCGAACTCTTGTGCTGGCCCAGGACCGTGCCCATCCCGCACACGGGGTGACCGATGACCTTGTCGGGGACCCCTTCGCTCATGGCCGCACAGGCGTCAGACCGAGAATGCGTCCGAGCCACTCGTCCGCGCGGGCGTTGTACTGCCGGGCGATATCGGTGCCCGCGGCCCAGTGGTCGAATCCGTGCGGCGCGCCGGGCACCACATCCACGGTGACGTCGACGCCGACGGCCTGCAGCCGTTGCGCGTACGCCAGGTTCTCGTCGTGGAACAGGTCGAGGTCCCCGACACCGATCCAGGTGGGCGGCAAGCCGGTCATGTCGTCGCGGCGCGCGGCCACGGAGTAGGCCGGGGCAGTGGCCGCGCCCGGCTCGGCGCCGAGGTAGCTCCGCCAGCCGATGCGATTGCGGTGGTTGTTCCACACCAGATGATCGGGGACATCCGCCTCCCGCCGGGCCGCGGTGCGATCGTCGAGCATCGGTGCGCTGAGCATCTGGGCGGCCGGAGCGCGATGGTCCTCGCCGTGCAGACGCTGGACGAGGCAGGCCGCGAGCCCGGCGCCCGCGCTCTCGCCGGCGACGGCGATGCGCTCGAGGTCGACACCGAGCCGTTCGGCATTGCGCTGCAACCACATCCAGGCGGTGTAGCAGTCATCCAGCGGGACCGGAAAGGGATGGCGGGGCGCGAGGCGATAATCGACGGACACCACGGTGATGCCCAATGTGCGCGCGAGTCCGGCGCACCGGGCGTCGTCCTGGCGCGGATGGCCGAGCACGTACCCGCCGCCGTGGATCCACAGCAGTGCGGCCGGTGTGCCCGCGTGCAGCGGCTGGTACATCCGCAGTTTCGGCCGCACATCGGTAACGTCTTCGATCCGCACGCCTTCGACCGGTGCCGTGCGCATGTGTTTGCCTGCCGCCTGTACGAAGCGCAGGAACAAGCGGCTGCCGATCGGCAATGCCGGAACGTGGCGGACCGGGCGGCGTAATTCAGCGGCGACCAGAGAGATGTCCATCGGAATGCATTCTTTTCTAAGATGTTCGGACCGCCGCCGAATTCAGCGGGGCCCGCCACGGGCGGCGGGTCCACGAAGCGCTGCGGGTAGGACGCGAAGGTCGCCTCCCGGTCGAACAGTCCGCGTCAACCGTGTCCCATGCTAATTTGGTTTGTACCGATCGGCCAACAAAACGAAGGGATCGGGAGAAACAACCCGCCAACCAACTGCATCGTCGGTGGCGGCAGGTGTGCCACCACGAAACCATCTGCGAGTCCTTCAAGGGCTGGGCGGCGCAAATGACCGCGCCGGCGCGCCACTTCATCGCTGACACTGTGATCACCTCCTGGACCGCAGACGAGGCATCGGCCACCAGCGACCTGGTTTTCCTGCTGCGCAGCGAAACCGTGGTGGCGGTCTGCGTGATCGCCGACGACTCGATCGGGTGCACGAGCCTCGAACTCAGTCGCCGGAATCGTCCGACCTCGACGACACCTGCTGGCGAGTTCGTATTCCGCTGCGCCGCGCTTCGGCCATCAGTGCGGTCGCGGGAGCGGTGAGATGGTTGCGGCGGCTGAGGGCGGCGACGTGCAGATACGACTCCGGGACGATGCGGTGCACGTATGCGCCGGCGCGCTGCGCCGACTGTGTCCACGACGCGGGCATCACTGCTCGCCCGATGCCGTTGAGGACCATCGGCAGGATCGACGTGCGATGCGCGACCTCGGCAACGATGGTGACCTGGATGCCGTCGGCGAGCACATCGTCGACGAGCGCCCGCATCAGCGAACCACGCTGCGACACGATCAGCCGGCAGCCGCCGAGGTCCTCTCGGCGAACCGTTGGGCCTTCGGGCACCTCGTCGTGCGGACCCGAAATCAACACCAGTGCTTGGTTTTCCAGCGGGACGACGTCCAGGTCCGGAGCGCGAGTCGGGTCGGCGGATCCGAGCACGCCGATCTCACACGCCCCGCTGCGCACACTGCTGAGAACCTCTTCCGGGGTGAAGCCGGCCTCGATGTTGACCGTCACGTCCGGATGGTTTCGGACGAATGCGGTGAGAATTGTCGTCAGCGGTTCCATCCCAGGTGAGGGCATGGCGATCACGTCGACCCGACCGCCGCGCAGACCCTTCAGCGCGCGCATTACGGCGGCTGCCTCGTCCACATCGCGAAGCACGACCCGCGCCGGCCCGACGAGCGCTTTGCCCGCGTTGCTGAGCACCACGCCGCGCCCGACGCGGTGAAACAGCGGCATCCCGAGTTCGCGTTCGAAGCCGGCGATCGCCTGCGACAGTGACGGTTGGGCGACCATCAACTGCTGTGCGGCCTTGCCGAAACCGCCGTGATCGACCACCGCAAGGAAGAACTTCAGCTGCCTGACGTCCACAAGGGCCCACCCTATCTGCATGGATAGGCTGAACCTATACCCCGGATCGCAAGTAGGTCTTAGACGACGCCGCCGCTGTGACGCGTAATGGATTCGACACGCAATGTGACGCACACAACAGCACGGAGTTCCTCATGGCACAGCAGATATTCACGATCGCCTCCATTCCCGCGGACGGGGTAGGAAAGGAGGTTGTGGCCGCTGGCCGCCGGGTGCTCGATGCGTTGGCCGCGCAGTCGCAGGGCAGGTTCACTTTCGCGTGGACAGAGTTTCCGTGGGGATGCGAGTACTACGAGCAGACCGGGCGGATGATGGCTGACGACGGTCTGCAGATTCTGCAGTCCTTCGACGCGATCTACTTCGGTGCGGTCGGCTGGCAGAACGTACCGGACCACATCAGTCTGTGGGGATTGCGGCTCAACATCACCCAGAACTTCGACCAGTGGGCCAACGTGCGGCCGGTGAAGTTCCTGCCCGGCGTCGTATCTCCCCTTCGCGCCGCCGACGATCACAAGCTGGACTGGGTAGTGGTCCGGGAGAACAGCGAGGGCGAATACGCGGGCCTGGGCGGGCGCAACCTCAGTGGCCGCGGACCGGGAAACGAAGTCGCACTGCAGACCGCGCTGTTCACGGCGAAGGGGTGCGAGCGCATAATCCGCTTCGCATTCGACCTGGCCCGCACCCGCCGGGTCAAGAAGGTCTCCAGCGTGACCAAATCCAATGCCCAGCAGTACGGCATGGTGCTGTGGGACGAGGTTTTCCGGCGCGTCGCGATCGACTACCCGGACGTGCAGACCGAGAGCGTGCTGGTCGACGCGATGAGCGCGAAGTTCGTCCTGCATCCCGAGGACTTGTCGGTGGTCGTCGCGTCGAATCTGAACGCCGACATCCTCTCGGATCTGGGCTCGGCTCTGGCCGGCAGCCTCGGTGTGGCAGCCAGCGCGAATCTCAACCCCGAACGACGTTTCCCCAGCATGTTCGAACCGGTGCACGGCTCGGCCCCGGACATCGCCGGCCAGGGCATCAGCAATCCGATCGGCGCGATTGCCAGTGCCGCGCTGATGCTCGATCATTTCGGCCTGCACGACGAGGCTCGCCGGGTCGAAGCCGCGATCGAAACCGCAACCGGCTGTGGCGTGCTCACCCGTGACATCGGCGGGTTCGCCACCACCGACGACATCACCGATGCCGTAATCGCCGCGCTGACTTCGGCGCTCACCCACGCCTAACCGACATCGCAACGGCCACAAGAGGTTACGTCATCATGGCAACACAGAACTCGGGAGCTGACCGGGCCACGAAGCGGTGGTACAAGCAGCTGTACATCTGGGTACTCGTCGCGATTGTCCTAGGCGTCCTGGTGGGCTGGTTGACGCCGGGCACCGGGGTTGCGATGGAGCCGATCGGCACCACATTCGTGACCGCGATGAAGATGCTCATCGGGCCGATCGTGTTCCTCACGATCGTCGGCGGCATCGCCGGCGTCGCCGATCTGAAGAAGGTCGGTCTGACCGGGATCAAGGCGCTGACCTATTTCCAGGTCGGCACCATTCTCGCGATGATCAGTGGCTTGGTGGCGATCAATGTGTTCCGGCTCGGCGAAGGGGTCGATGCGGACCCGGCCAAGATCGAGGCCAGCACTTCGGCGCAGAAGCTGATCACCGCCGGCGAGAAACAGCATTGGTGGGAGTTCATCACTCATGTCGTGCCCAACAGTGTCGTCGGACCGTTCGTCGAGGGCGATATCCTGCAGATCATCTTCCTGGCGGTCATCTTCGGGGTCGCGCTCAACGCGGTCGGCCAGCTCGGCGGCCCGGTGCTCGACGCGGTCAACCGGCTCACCAAGATCGTCTTCAAGGTCCTGTCCTACATCATGAAACTCGCCCCGTTGGGCGCGTTCGGGGCCATGGCCTTCGCGATCGGCAAGTACGGGGTTTCCACGCTGACCAGTCTCGGCAGCTTGATCCTGTTGTTCTACGCCACATCCGCACTGTTCGTGTTCGTGGTGCTCGGATCGGTGCTGGCGTATCTGCGGATCAATATCTTCAAGCTCCTGCACTACCTGCGCGAAGAGTTGCTGCTGATTCTGGGCACGTCCACCGCCGAACCGGCGCTACCGGGACTGATGCGCAAGCTCGAGCACGCCGGGGTCAGCAAGACCACCGTCGGTCTGGTGGTGCCGACCGGGTACAGCTTCAACCTCGACGGCGCCGCGATCTACCTGTCGCTGGCCTCGATCTATATCGCCCAAGCCACGAACACCGATTTGACCATCGGCCAGCAACTCGGCCTGCTCGCCGTCATGCTGCTGACCTCCAAGGGCGCGGCAGGTGTCGCCGGCGGTGGTTTCATCGCGCTCACGGCGACGCTGAGCACCGTCGGCCACATTCCGGCCATCGGCATCATGCTCGTATTCGGCATCGACAAGTTCATGTCCGAGTGCCGGGCCCTGGTCAACTTCATCGGCAACTCGGTCGCCACCCTGTTCGTGGCGAAATGGAATAACGAACTCGACATCGATCGGGCTCGAAAAGTGTTCGCGGGCCACGATGTTCCGCCGCTCGACGATCCGGCAGACGACGCAGGCACACCACCAGCAGTGAACGCCGAAAGCAACACGATCGCGTCGTCCACCGCACCGATCCGCTCCGACTCGTCGGCCACGCTCGTCGGCCCCGCCGCGCGGTCCTGAACGGACGCGCCCTCCCCAGGAAGGAACACCGATGCGAGTCCTCATCGCGCCCGACAAGTTCAAAGGCAGCCTGTCGGCCACCGAAGTCGCCGACAATCTCGCCCACGGACTTGCGCGGGCGGGTGTGGACAGCGTCACACTGCCACTGGCAGACGGCGGCGACGGAAGCGTCGCTGCCGCGCTCGCCGCCGGGATGCGCCCTCGGACATGCATCGTCGCCGACGCACTCGGCCGTCCGCACAAGGCGACGCTCGCCGTCGACGCGACGACCGCCGTGGTGGAAGTAGCGAACACATGCGGCCTCGCGACACTGACGCACGCTGAGCTCGCCCCGATGACCGCCACCAGCTACGGATTCGGCGAAGCCGTCCGTCACGCGATCAGCAACGGAGCGCGCCGAGTCGTCTTGGCCCTCGGCGGCAGCGCCAGCACCGACGGCGGCGCGGGCATGCTCGCCGCGCTCGGGTACACCTTCCACGACCACAACGGCCGCACCATGACACCAACCGCGGACAATCTGGGTCGCATCGACGTAGTGCGCGCCGCCGACGCGGGCGATCTGCGCGGAATCGAACTGGTCGTCGCCGGCGACGTGACCAGCCCGCTCACCGGCCCCAGCGGCGCGGCCGCCGTCTACGGTCCGCAGAAAGGCGCGACTGTAATCGAGATCGATCGCCTCGAAAGCGGGCTCGACCATCTTGTCACCGCACTGCAGCGGTCCGGCTGGCATAACGCGGCCGCCCACGCGCGCACGCCTGGTGCCGGTGCCGCAGGCGGCTGCGGTTTCGCGGGTCTGCTGCTCGGCGCCCGCATCGTGTCCGGCGCCGACTACTTCCTCGACCTCCTCGACTTCGACCGACACCTGCCCGGCAACGACCTCGTCGTCACCGCCGAAGGCCGACTCGACGAGCAGACGCTCACCGGCAAACTTCCCGCCGTCGTTGCTCGACGCGCCGCACCGATCCCCGCGGTCGCCGTTGTCGGCAGAAACGACCTCACCTGTCCCACAACACTTTTCGCGGACACATACGCTGTCGCCGACCACGCGGGCACCGACACCGCGCACGATCCCCAGCGCACCGCCGCCCAGCTGCGAGACATCGGCGCACTGATCGGGGATCGCGCACGCACCTGCCGACCCAACCAGGCGCTGCACCGTGACGTACGCGACTGATCGTGACTACAGTCCCGGCCGGTATCCGCGCGAGCATGGTCGCAACAGCGTGCGACCGAAAGGGTCTGTACCGCAAGGCCAGACGAGGAGGGCTGGTCACCGGCACCGACGCGATCACGCGATGGCATGCGAACGGCCGATACTCTGCGGCGAGCCGAGTGCCACTTGGGACCTGAGGTCGGGCGAGTGACTCCCATACACGTCAATGAGGTAGATGCAAGGGCCTCGCAGAGAGATGAGCGTGCTGAGGCGCCGGTGCAGCCGCCGGTCGTCGCAGCGGCGCTGACAGTGCTCACCGGCGTACAACACCCACTTGCAGATGGAATGACCCCTGACATCGCGCATCGTTCGAGGCGCCGGCGAAGGTGCGGCTCGAACCGCAACTTTGCTGGGCCGCAAGTGGGTCGTTTCAGCCCTGCGCGACTACTCGCGTCGAAGTGAGACGCAGGAACACGGTTGTCGCGAGGAGCGGGAAAGGTGTCGGGGTCTTGGCCGTAGTGGCGGACGATCCGTTCGAACACGGCGAGTTCGGGATCAGGTTCGATCGTCGCGATCGCGCGGATCTCCAGGGTGCGGTACGGGTTGGCTGGATCGGCGATGAACAGTGTGGCCTTCGGGTGGGCGACGATGTTCTTGTACTTCTGCCGGCTGGTCATCAGTGATGTGGCGATCGTGTCGCCGTCGGTGAGGTACCACAGCGCGGTAACTTGCGGTGTGCCGTCGGCCCCGACGGTGCTCAATGTCGCGACGTGCGGGGTTTCGATCAGGTCGCGATGGGTGTTCGGGATGGACTTCATGGTTTCCTTCCGATGGTGTTTTCCGTGGTCTGGTATGGGGCTGGTTCCGTGGTTGGCGGCGGGGCCTGCGGACCGCGACGGCGGGAACGGGAGTTTCAGGGAACAAACTGCTGGTGGGTGTTTGCCGAATGTGGCGGCGTCGGAGGGCGGGTTTCACGGCGGATGACGGGAGCGATCTCCGTGGCCAGTAGTTCGATGGAGTCGCTGACCATGTGCGCGGGCAAGCCGCCGAAGTCGGCGATCGAATCGTTGTCACGAAGGGCCAGCAGCAGTTCGAGTTTCCCGGCGACAGCGGCGTCGTAGTCGCTCCGGTCGACACCGAACAGGTTCAAGGCTTCGGCGAAAGCGCTTCGGCCAGCAACGCAGCGCCGCAGGGTCAGTTGCTGATGGCGGGCATTGTCCGGTGATAGCGGGTATCGGTGAGTTGGGAGACGAGGAACGCGGCGATATCGGCGCGGCTGGCCGCCGAGCCGATGCGGTCGTGACCGAGGAATCCCGAGCGGACGCGGCCGGTGGCGGGTTTGTCCTTCGGCGCGGTGATGCGGGCGATGGTGTAGTCCAGGTCGGAGCCGGTGACTGCGGTGGTCATGTTCTGCAGCTCGGTCAGTGCGTTGGGAAACGCCAGCCTGGCCATCACGGGCAGGACCTTGTGCTTCCAATGTGGTTTGTCGCGCGAGTCGGGCAGCGAGGGCGTCGCCAGCCCGATGAACCGTGCCACCCCTACCGCCTGCATGGCAGCAACGATCGTCTTTGTGCCCTCGGTGAGCGGGCTACCGGTATCGGAGCGTTTCAGGGAGGGGCCGAGGGCGCTGATGACAGCGTCGACACCGGTGACGGCCTCGGTCACCGCAGTAGAGTCAGTGAGCTCGGCGGCAATCACTGTCAGCTTCGGATGGGTAAGCCCGAGTTTGGCGGGGTTTCGGACCAAGGCGGTGACCTCGTGCCCAGCGTCGAGCAGTTGGGTACTGACCAGACGGCCGATACCACCGGACGCGCCGAATACGGTGACCTTCATGCCGGGAAATCTCCTCGAGTTGTGCGATTAGGGGTTCTCAGAAGCTGTAGGGGCCGAAGCGTCCCCACGCGACGAACACCGCCGCCGCCAGCAATACGAGGTTGAACACGATCGCCGACGGTTCTTTGCGGCGAGCGTGGACCACCACGGCCAGGGCCATGATCACAGCCAGACCGACCGCCGCGGTCGGTGTCAGTACCGGCGCGATGCCGGTGACCGCGGGCAGGATCAGCCCAAGCGCACCGAGCAACTCGGACACCCCGATCACGCGCAGCGTGCCGACGGAGACGTCCTCGACCCACCACAACTTCTCTGCGAGCTTGTCCTTGGGCTGGGTGGCCTTCATCACCCCGGCCATACCGAACATGGCGGCCAGTGCCCCGGCCACGATCCACAACGCAACGTTCAAAACGAACTCCTCGATAAGGCGACAACCGCCGCCAGGCGAGGGGCTATCGCAGTTCAGGGGCCGAACCAGAGGAAGTGGAACGGGGTGCCCGGTTCTGTCGGGTAGTGTAACAGCAAAAGTGGGTAGGGTGTTCCACTTGGGTAGGATGGGAGCCATGAGCAACCCTCTCCCACCCGGACCGACCACCGACGACCAGCAAGGATCGGAGCTCCGTGTGGATGCCGAACGCAACCGCGCGCGCATCGTGGCCGCCGCACGCCGGTTGTTCGCCCGCGAAGGCCTGGGGGTGTCGATGGCCTCGGTAGCCAGGGAAGCCGGGGTGGGCAAGGCGACGCTGTCGCGGCGATTCGCCACCCGTGAGGAGTTGATCTCAGCGGTGTTCGCCGACCGCATGGACGCCTACGTCACCGCCGTGACGACCGCGCTGGAGAACCCCGACCCGTGGCACGGGTTCGTCGGCTACGTCCAGGCGGTCTGTGCGATGCAGGCCGCCGACCGCGGCTTCGCCGACGTGCTCACCATGACCTTTCCCGCCGCCAAGCCCCTTGAAGCCCGCCGCACGCAGGCATATAACGGCTTTCTCGAACTGATCACCCATGCCAAGGCCAGCGGTCACCTGAGTCCGGACTTCACTGATGAGGACATGGTCGTGCTGCTGATGGCCAACGCCGGAGTCATCGCCGCCACCGGCGAAGCCGCCCCCGACACCTGGCAGCGCCTGGTCGGGTACATGCTGCGCGCATTCGCCACACCCGGCACCGAACTCCCCGCACTACCCCCACCACCGCAACCACGAGCCCTCTACCGCGCCATGGTCCGCCTCACGCGCCCTGCCCCGCGCTGAGGGCGTCGCGTCACACCCTGAGCCTGCACATCGATGGGATAGCGCCACATAGTCTTTTGGGTAGGCTCGCTTCGGAATTGCGCCTCTTAACCAGGACGTGGTTCCGACAGCGACCTTGCGCTCGCTGGCCTTGATCTGGCCGATTCCGCCCTATTCTATTGCCGGAGTATCGATGGTTGCTGAGGTGGGCGCGACGGTTCCCTGACCGTCGTTGGGCGGTGGAAAACGCTTGGGCTTGGCCGATTTGGCACAGTGGCTGATACGAACCGCTCTTTGTGGCTGGTTCCGCTGCGTCCACTTGAGGAAGTACACTTAGTGTAAGTATGGTTCCTCAAACTCGGAGGTGGTCTCGCTGATCGAAAAGCCGGCCGACATGTTCGACCGCGATCGGGAGTGGCGTGCCCTCACGGGATTTGTGACAAGCGGTCAGCCACATGCGACCTTGGGTGTGGTTTCTGGTCGCCGTAGGCAGGGGAAGACGTTTTTGCTGGAGGCGGTCTGCGAAGCGACCGGGGGCTTCTATTTTGCCGCGGATCAGGCCACCGAGGCGGAATCGCTGCGGTACTTCGCGGCGGCGGTTGCCGAGTTCAGTGGGTCACGGTTGCCCATCCGATTCGATGATTGGCGGCAGGCAATCGATGCGTTGCTGGCCGTGACCGAGGATCGGGAGGTGCCGGTCGTGATCGACGAGTTCCCGTATTTGGCAAAGGCCACTCCGGAGCTCCCGTCGATCATCCAGTCGGCGTTGGCGCCGCGCAGAGCGGCACGGCTCCGATCGCGGGGTCGGTTGTTGCTGTGCGGGTCTGCGATGTCGTTCATGGGGTCACTGCTGTCCGGTGGTGCGCCGCTGCGCGGCCGGGCCGGACTGGAATTGATAGTCCCTACGCTGGATTACCGGCTCGCTGCGGAGTTCTGGGGGATAAGCGATCCTAAGTTGGCGATCCAGGTGCACGCGATCGTCGGCGGAACACCGGCCTATCGACGCGAATTCGTCGAAGGCGATACTCCGGCTGATATCGAGGACTTCGACAATTGGGTGCTGCGGACAGTCCTCAATCCGTCGAGCCCGCTGTTCCGCGAGGCGCGGTACCTCCTCAGTGAAGAACCGGGACTGCGCGACCCTGGCCTCTATCACTCGGTCCTGGCCGCCGTCGCGCACGGGAACGCGACCAGCGGCGGGATCGCTTCCTATGTGGGACGCAAAGCCAGCGATATCACACATCCGCTCACAGTTCTCGAAGACTGCGGGCTGTTGCGTCGCGAGCACGACGCGTTCCGAGGCAACCGCATGATCTACCGCATCAACGAACCACTCGTTGCGTTCTATCAGGCGATCCTGCGACCCGACTGGACCGAGTGGGAACGTGGCCGCCGTCCGGCACGGTTGTGGGAGCGCCGCCGGCATCGCTTCGAAAGCAATGTGCTGGGGCCACATTTCGAAGAGATCTGCCGAAACTGGGTTGCCGACTACGCGCCGGAGGACCTGTTCGGCGGCCATGTCACCAGAGTCGCCAGCGGTATGGTCAGTGATCCCGCTCAGAAGACCACCCATGAGATCGACATCGCGGTATTCGGCGAGCTTTCCGACGGCCGCGAGGTGCTGCTATCCATTGGCGAAGCCAAATGGAACGACGTGATGGGGCTGGGTCACCGAGACCGACTCGGCCGCATCCGTGACTTGCTCTCGGCCAGGTTCGACACCAGCCACACCCGGCTGGCTTGCTACAGCGGCGCTGGTTTCATGCCGGCACTGACCGAGACGGCCGAAGCGGACGGTGTGGTGCTGGTCGGCTCGGATGCCCTCTACAGCAGCTGATACGAGCGCAGCCGCAGCCTCTTCGGCGCCGAGGAGTATGTGATCGCACCACCCGCCGCTTCGAGCACCCTCTGCATTGCTTAGGCCGGCGCATGCGCGGCCGTAGTTGGCGATGTCGAGCGGCACTCGCGAAACAACCGGAGCGAATCCGCGCCAACCGCGCCCGGTCTGCTGGGTGTTCGAACACGTATTTGCGTCAGATTTGACGCAAATACGTGCTCGAGTGGTGCGCGAGAGGGGACTTGAACCCCTCAGTGCGGCAGATTTGCCTGAACCATGTGTTCGATGACATCTAATATAGGTAATTGCTGTGGTGGTTTCAATGTTGGCGGTGGCGTGTTTCTGCCGTAATCGGCTGCGGCTGAGCGTCTTTCATACCGGCCGCGGTGATAAATGACTTCTGGCTGTTGATCGTGTTACGGCTTCGGTGAGACCTTCCGGACTGTTTGTCAATGGATTGCGCCTCGCGGTGATGGCAGGGCCGAGCTGTGGAGTCGGGAGGAAGTGATCGGGTACCGCCAGGGATTTAGGCGACTTCGTCTTCGATCAGTCCGTATGGTGGCTGGTCTGCTCTTCGCGAGTAGCGGACGACGATGTCGTTGGCTGCCGAAGCGCTCGGTCGCCGATTACAGGATGTTCGAAGCCAGCCCAGCAACTGGGCGTCCACGGTTGCAGGTCCGCGACAGAGACACTGCTTAGACCTCTGCCGACGTCGGTCTCGAGGGCTACAGCGAAGAGTGGTCTCGGCTCTACTCGTTCGGCGGCCGCGCAAAGCTGGAATACCTCGACGTGTGCGCTGATCGGTCAGGGCGAAAATGTCTGGCTGAGGTTGACGATCTTGCGCGCACGGGCAAGTCGGGGCATGTCACTGCCGTCTTCGACTCCAGAACCATCGGGACCCAGTCGCTCCAATACTTCTCGCGCCCAGGCGATCTCGTCGCGAGACGGAGCGAGACACTGGTTGACGACAGCTACCTGGTCGACATGCATGCAGAGCTTTCCGGTCATGCCCATTTGGACTGTCGATCGTGCGGCCTCGGCGAGGGCGTCCTCGGCACGGTCCAGCGTCGGTCCGTCGATCGGTCCCGGTAATCCCGCAATACGACTCGCAATGGTCAGCCTGCTGCGGGGGTAAGCCAACGCGATGGCGAGGTCGGCAACGCCGGTGTCGCGGCGGTAGTCACCGCTGCCGAATGCCAGCCGGAAGGTGCTCGCGGCTCCGGCGATATCAATGGCTGCCTCGACTCCACGAGCGGACTCGAGCAAGGCGATGATCTTCGTGCCCGCTGCCAACTGAGCAGCAGTCGCTTCGACCTGCGCTGGATTCTCGGTTTTTGCCAGCACCACTCCGTCAATCCCGGGTAGAGACGCCAGCAGTCTCACGTCGTCCTGCCAGTAGGCGCTGGTCACATCGTTGATGCGTACCCAGGTCCGCATACCGGCTCCGACCCAGCGCGCGACCGCGTCGCGTGCCGCCGGTTTCGCTGCGGGCACGACAGCGTCCTCGAGATCGAGCACTACTGCGTCGGCTTGCGAGGCGGCGGCCTCGGCAAACAACTCCGGTTTACTCGCGGGTACGAGAAGCCATGACCTGGCGTTAGCCGGTGGCGGACGCCACCGCATTTTGCCGGGGGACGGGACGTTGGTTACATCAATCGTCACGATGCGCCTTTCGCTGCGCTGATGGACTGCCGGGCACGGGGAAGGAGGGTTCACAATTTTTGCGGCTGGGACATGATGCTGAGGCCGGGCGCTCGAGATGACGCCCGGCCTTTGCGCACACGACTGGTACACACCCCGCGAGGACGCGAAGCGGGTTTAGATCATGTCAACGAGGATTTGATATTCCGACGTACATGGTCTCGAGGTATTCCTCGATTCCCTCGCGCCCGCCTTCTCGCCCCAACCCGGACTGCTTGACTCCGCCGAACGGAGCCGCGGGGTTGGAGATGACACCAGCGTTGATGCCCAGCATTCCGGTCTCCAATTGCTCGGTGAGCCGGAGCACGCGCGAAAGATCCTTCGTATAGGCGTATGCCGCGAGTCCATAGGGGGTAGCGTTCGCCAAAGCGATAGCTTGTTTCTCTGTGCGGAACGTGGCGATCGGCGCGACCGGCCCGAAGATTTCTTCACTCAGGATGCGCGCCCCTGCGGGTACGTTCGTTAGCACGGTCGGCGGGTAGAACCAGCCCGGCCCGGGGAGGGGTACTCCACCCGCAATCGCGGTCGCGCCTGAACCGAGCGCTTCCTCGACGAGCCCGTGCACCTTCGAGCGGCTGGGTTCGTCGATGAGCGGCCCGATTTCGACGCCGTCCTCGGTTCCCCGACCGATGTGCTTCGCGGCGAACCGGTCGGCGAGTTTCGTAGCGAAAGCGTCAGCGACGTCCTCGTGAACGTAGAACCGGTTGGCAGCAGTGCACGCTTGACCAATGTTTCGAAGTTTCGCCGCGAGAGCACCCTCGATCGCGGCATCGAGGTCAGCGTCTTCGAAGACCAGGAACGGCGCGTTTCCGCCGAGCTCCATCGAGGTACGGAGAACGGTGGGGGCGGCCTGCGCAAGCAGCTTCCGACCAACTTCGGTCGAGCCGGTGAATGAGAGCTTCCGCAAACGCGGGTCGGCGATCAACGGGGCAACAGTGGATGCGGCTGTTGATGTTGGGATGACATTGACCACCCCGGCTGGGACACCCGCCTCGATCATGATCTTGGCAAGTAGGAGTGTGGTCAGTGGTGTAAGGGGCGCCGGCTTGATGATGGAGGTGCACCCGGCGGCGATGGCTGGTGCGAGCTTCCGAGTGGCCATGGCCAGCGGGAAGTTCCACGGAGTGATCAACAAGCTTGGCCCGACAGGCTTCTTCGTGACGAGGAGACGGGCGTTGCCGTCAGGAGCGGGCGTGTATCGGCCCTCGGTGCGAACGGCTTCTTCGCTGAACCAACGGAGGAATTCCGCCCCATAGTTGACTTCTGCACGGGCTTCAGCCAGCGTTTTGCCCATTTCCAGGGTTATCAATAGGGCAAAGTCCTCCGCGCTCGCATGTACGAGTTCGAACGCACGACGCAGGATATCGGCCCGATCACGAGGTGCGGTCGCAGCCCATGACGCTTGTGTGCTGGCCGCCGCGTCCATTGCCGCGCGGGCGTCGACCGCCGACGCATCGGCGACTGTCGTCAATTCAGCGCCTGTGGCGGGGTCGTCGACGGCGAATTTCAGACCGGTAGCGCTGTCCTGCCAAACGCCATTGACCAGAAGTTGGGTGGGGATTGATGCGAGCAGTCGTTGCTCGGTGGATATGGTCACGATTGGTCTGCTTCCTCGAACAGGATGATCTGGCGGATAGCGGATCCGTCCGCAAGGTGGTCCATCGCTGAGTTGATGTCAGTGAGTGAGATCGTGGATGAGATCAATTCCCCCACAGGGAGTCGCCCTTCTCGCCACATCTGCGCGAACTGCGGAATGTCACGGGAAGGTACGGCGGATCCGAGATAGCTTCCGACGATCACACGCGCCTCGGCGGTAAGATCTAGCGGGTTGATCGTGGCGCTGTCGCTGGGAGAGGGGAGCCCGACGGTCACGGTCGTCCCGCCGATGCCGGTCACCGCGACTGCTGTTTCGAACGCGCGGTGCAGGCTCTCCGAACGCCTGCGCGGCGGCGTGCCGGCCCAGTCGGCGACGGCGGCTCGCGTGGCGGCGTCGACCGCGCCGGTGGCCTCGGCGGGGCCGCCGGCGGGGACACGGCCCACGGTCCCTCCGGTTGCGGGGTCTTCGGCGATGAACTCGTTCATGGATACAGCCCTCTCGTCTGATGAGCCTGGGCCACCCTTTCGACGGCCAGGCAGGTCGCGGCGGTGCGCAGGGTGAGCCCGTGGGCGGCGGCGTGAGTCCGGACGTCGTGCCAGGCACGCCGCATCCGCTGCGCGAGCCTGGTCTCGACCTCTGTTTCGCTCCACCAGTAGGCCTGGTTGGCCTGCACCCACTCGAAGTACGAGACGATCACCCCGCCGGCGTTGGCGAGGATGTCGGGCACGACCAGGCAGCCGGCGTCGGTCAGGACCCGGTCCGCGTCTGGTGTGGTGGGCCCGTTCGCCCCTTCGACGATCACCCGTGCCCGCACGCGTGGCGCGTTGTCGGCCCGTAACACGCCTTCCACCGCAGCCGGGACGAGCACATCGACGTCCAGTTCCAGCAACGCCGCACCGTCGATGGGTTCGGCGCCGTCGAACCCGACCACGGACCCGGAAGTGTCCACATGCGACTCCAGTGCGGCAACATCCAGCCCGCCGGGCGCGTACACGGCGCCGTGCTGGTCACTCGCCGCGAGCAAGCCCACCCCGGACTCGGCCAGGAAACGCGCGGTGCCGCGACCCACCTTGCCGAACCCCTGCACGGCGGCGGTCGTCCGCTGCGCCTCCATCCCGAGGCACTCCAATGCGGCGAGAATGTTGTGCACCACACCGCGCGAGGTCGCCGAGGCGCGGCCGAGCGAACCGCCGAGGCTGACCGGTTTCCCGGTGACGGCGCCGAGCACGGTGTGCCCCTGCGCAACCGAGAGCGTGTCCATCATCCACGCCATCGTGTGCTCGTCCGTGCCGATATCAGGGGCCGGAATGTCGCGGTCGGGACCGAGCAGCGGGCTGATCTCACTTGTGTAGCGGCGAGTCACCCGCTCCAGCTCGGCCGCCGAGTAGCGGTGCGGATCGATTCGCACGCCTCCCTTGGCGCCGCCGTAGGGCACGTCGACAAGCGCGCATTTCCACGTCATCCACATCGCCAGGGCGCGGACCTCGTCCAGATCCACGTCTGGGCTGAACCGCACACCCCCCTTGGCGGGGCCACGCGAGAAGTTGTGCTGCACCCGGTGTCCCGTGAGCAGCTCCACCGACCCGTCGTCGCGGCGCAACGGCACGCTGACGGTGATCTCACGACGGGGTGTGGCGAGCATGTCGTAGGTGCCCTGGTCGTAGCCGAGCAGTTTCACCGCATCGGCCAACTGCTCGCGCGCCCCGTCCAGCGGGCCGACAGCTGGCGCGCTCATGAGTCCAGGCTGGCGCGGAAGGCGTCGGCCAGCATGTCGAGACCGTCGTGCAGCAGCTCATCGTTGATGGTCAGCGGGGGCAGCAGGCGCAGCACGTTGCCGTAGGTGCCGCAGGTCAGCACGATCACGCCCCGCGTGCGGGCGGCGGCCGACACTGCTCGGGCGAGTTCCGCGTCGGGTTCGCCGGTGCCGGGGTGAACGAGTTCGATCGCGATCATCGCGCCGCGGCCGCGCACGTCACCGATCCGCTTGTCCGCCTCCTGCAGACGGATCAGCCGGCCGGTCACCAGTCGCTCGATCTGCCGGGCCCGGTCGAGCAACCCGTCGGCCTCGATCGTCTCGATCACCGCCAGCGCGGCGGCGCACGCGATCGGGTTTCCGCCATAGGTGCCGCCCAAGCCGCCGGCATGCACCGCATCCATGATCTCGGCGCGGCCCGTGACGGCCGACAGTGGCAGACCGCCGGCGATCCCCTTCGCGGTCACCACCAGATCCGGCACCACATTTTCGTGCTCGCTGGCGAACCACTGCCCGGTACGGCCGAATCCGCTCTGCACCTCGTCGGCGACGAACACGACGCCGTTGGCTCGGCACCACGCGGCGATCGCGGGCAGAAACCCGTGCGCGGTCACAATGAATCCGCCCTCACCCTGGATCGGCTCGATCACCACGGCGGCAGGGGTGCCGACCTGCTTCTCGATCACCTCGATCGCGCGGCGCGCCGCGGCTGCCCCGTCCAGCCCGTCCCGGAACGGATACGACAACGGCGCGCGGTAGACCTCCGGTGCGAACGGACCGAATCCGTGCTTGTACGGCAACGCCTTCGCGGTCAACGCCATCGTCAGGTTCGTCCGGCCGTGGTAGGCATGGTCGAAGGCCACCACCGCCTGCCGCCCGGTGAACGCGCGAGCGATCTTGACCGCGTTCTCCACCGCTTCCGCCCCGGAGTTCACCAGCACCGACCGCTTCTCGTGTGAGCCGGGGGTCAGCCGGGCGAGCTGCTCGGCAACCGCGACATAGCTCTCGTACGGCGTCACCATGAAACACGTATGCGTGAACGCCTCGGCCTGCTCACGGACCGCAGCGACCACGCGGGGGGCGCTCGCTCCCACCGTGGTCACCGCAATACCGGAGCCGAAGTCGATCAGCACATTGCCATCGACATCCTCGACCACCCCACCTCCGGCACGCGTCGCGAACACCGGCATGGTTGTGCCCACCCCGCTTGCCACCGTGGCTGTCTTGCGAGCCATCAGCGCACGCGAACGCGGGCCGGGAATCTCCGTTGCCAGGTGGCGCACCTGGCGCAAGTCGGTCATCGTCGTCATGAGCCCATCGTCGGCGTCTCGGCCCATGCGGTCCAATGCCTATCTTCTTCCAAATACATGCCGATGAGGCATACTGCCCGGGTGGAGCTACGCACCCTCCGGTACTTCGTCGCCGTCGCCGAACATGGCTCCGTCAGCGCCGCCGCTCAGGTCGTACGCGTGACTCAGCCCGCGCTGTCGCGGCAGGTGCGGCAACTCGAACGCGAGCTCAAAGTTGCCCTGTTCGACCGTGGTGGCGGCCGGCTCGAACTCACCGCGGCGGGCCGCCAGTTCCTCCCGGTCGCCCGTGGCGTGCTGGGCCACGCCGACGACGCTCGGGCCGCCGCGGAGGACTTCGCCGCCGGCCGCCTCGTGCGCCTGACCATCGCCGCCCCCGTTACGACGCTCAATGACGTGATCGCGCCCTTCCTGGCCACGCTCGGACCGCACGACCCGCTTCCCACCGTGGTCGAGACCACTGGTGCCGAGGCGTTACGCCGCGGCGCCGATCTCGCCATCGTCACGCGTATTCCCGAGTCCTCCTGGCGACAGCGTTTGCTGGCGGTCCTGCCACTGTGGGCCTACGTGCCGCCCGGCCACAGATGGCACCGGCACGACTCGATCAGCCTCCCGGACCTGCTCGGGGAGCCGCTCATCGTGCTCGACCCGGCACTACGGCCACGGCAAATCCTGGACGAGGCGCTGGAGGCCAACGGTCTCGGCGCACCCGAGATCATCGAATGCGGCAACGCCCAAGTCGCGCAGGCACTCGCCGCGGCGGACCGCGGTATCGCGATCGTCTCGGACGACCCCCGATTCGGCCTGCACCCCCTCCACATCACCAGCGCCCATGGACCCTTGCGGATCACCCTCTACGCCGCCTGGGACCCCGCACACCATGCCACGACGGCGCTCGCCGACATCGCCGACAGGCTCCGTACCTTCTGCGGACGGCGGTACGGAACCGACGTCCTGCCACCCAGCTGAACGGGACTACTTCAAGACCGGAGTCCCGTCGCATTCGCACCGCACCGGAGCGGCACTCGCCGAATCGAGCGCAGGGTACGCGAGCAGATCGTGATCACTGGCGTACACCGTTTGCCAGGGCTGTCCGGTGATACTGAGCGTGACCGCGGCGGTCGTCAGTGCTGTCACGTCACGAACCTCGCCGATGTGGAACAGAGACCGGGTCTCGGCGATGACCTCGTTCTCGCCGGCGCGCAGCACGATCCGAAGGTCGGAAGCGACCGAAAGGGCAGTGATGGCGACCGCGACGTTATCCAGCTCATCAGCGCCCATCGCGGCGAGTGCGCGGGCACGGTGCAGGGAAAGCGTGCGCAAAATATTGCGGTCGCCGGCGTGCGCGATCAAGACCGGCACGTTGGCCTTCCGGGCAAGCCTCAGATTGGTCGCGCGGGGATTTCGTTCGACCGCGACGACGGGGATCCGCAGTCTGCGCAGGTGCGTACAGAGACGGAGTCCGACCTGTCCCAATCCGACTACGACCACATGGTCCCGGGTGGGCAGCGTGCGCCGGCCTATGAGGCTGACGCTGCGGGGCGACCGGAGCCGGTTGACGACTCCGGCGGTGAACAACGCCGTGGTGCCAATGGTCAGCAGCATCGCGGCGGTGGCGAACGCGAGGTACCAGGCTGGCGCGTCGGCGTCGGCATCGGCAGGGCCCACAGTCGCCACGATGCGGGCGGCCGCATAAAGGGCCCGGCCAGGTGAGTGGTGCAGAGCGGTCATCGCGATGAGCCAGTCGGTGCCGAGTGCCAGCAGCAGCCCAGCCAGTCCCGCCAGGAGAATGGTGCTGGTGGTGTCGTGTGGCCTGGCTTGGCTGGCGAGGGCGTTCCGGAGCAATCCAAGCCGGGAATGTCTTGGCCGCCAAGGCGTCCTGGTCACCCCGCCCGGCGCCCGGGTGAGCACGAACGGGCCGTTCGCGTCCTGATCGACGGCGAGGACGTCGCCAAGACACGCGCCGATGATCGACGGCACGGCGATATCCGCCGGCGAGGTGACGCGGCAGTTGGGTACGGCGCGGACGAGTTGGCCGGCGACCGTGCGATCGAACAGCGTGACGACCAGTGGTACCTCAGGGAGGAGATGCTCCACGAACAATGCGTAGCGCAGGGCGGTGACGTCACCGCGGACCAGGACGGCCACCGCGGTGACACCGGCGGAAAGTGCGGCACGGATATCTGTTTCGGTGGGCTGGAGCAGGTGGATCACGCGTTGTCCGCGTGCCATGAGCGCGGCGCAGGTCCGGCGAGCGATCTCCAGCGAACCGATGACCAGGGTCGTATCGCCGTCTGGCTTCATGCGTTCATCATCGAGTCCTGCAATCATGCCGTCCAATGCCAATTTTCGCCGGACCCGATGCCTGGCGGGCATATCGGCCGAGCGCTCTGTGGCAGGACATCCCGCCCTCCACCGCCAGCGTCACGCCGGCGATACAGGACCACGCCGGACTGGCCAGAAAGACGCTGTCAGTTGAACCTGGGTGCGTCATTGCTTGATCGATCCCGCCCCGGTGACGTACCCAGGCACACGAAGGAGGCTGAACTGTCCGCCCCTCAGCGACTGTCGGCTGGCTGGAGTCTCCTATCGAACCTGGAAGGGTTCCGGTGGGACACCCCGGCAACGCTCATAGTCAGGCGAAGCGCATCCCAGGCCGATAAGGGCGCGTTCGATGTTGTCTACCTCGTAGTACCTGCCGCGCCGGACATGGGCGCTAACTTGTCGGCCTCGGCGACGGCGGCGTTCCAACTGAACTCGTTGTTGTCGCTGAAGTAGTAGTAGGCGGCGCCGTTCGGCATCATCGCGACCGTGATGCCGCCGTACCCCGACATGAACGGTACGTAGAAGGGGCTGGTGTAGGCGGGGTTGTCGGCGGAGGTGAACTCCTGGCCCCAGAAGCCGTTCTGGTACTTCATGGGCTTGGCGCCGGTGGTGGTCATGCCCCGGGCCTCCGGGTCGCGTTGCATGGTGGCCGCGAGCAGTGCCGGGTCGAGGATTTGTGTTCCGTTGACGGCGCCGTGGTCGTTGTTGAGGAACTTGGCGAACCGGGCGACGGAGTCCTGCGTCCAGAACATGCCGTACCCGCCGAAGGGTGCTCCGCCGGGGCTGTTGTCGGTGCGGGAGGAGACGAGCGAGTCGGGCCCGACGCCGACGGGTTCGAGCACGTCGTCACGGAGCATGTCGAAGATGTCGGCGTCCGAACCGGCTTTGTCCCGCAGGTAGTTGTTCATCGCGCGGGTGGCGAGGAAGGTGTCCGAGGTGTGGTAGGCCCACTGGCTGCCGGGGCTGGCCTTACGCGGGAAGGACAGGGCGAGTCGCATCTTGTCGGCGTAGGGCTCGGCTGCGAAGAAGTCCGCCATGGTGGGGCCCGATTCGTCGGTCTCGTAGCCGGGCGAGGTGTAGTTCCCGGTGGCCATGTCGAGAGTGTGGTCGAGGGTGACACCGCTCCAGGCGGTATTGCTGGCGGTCTCGGGGATTCGGTCGGAGAGCATTTC
This sequence comes from Nocardia sp. NPDC049737, assembly GCF_040674755.1. NCBI lineage: Bacteria > Bacillati > Actinomycetota > Actinomycetes > Mycobacteriales > Nocardiaceae > Nocardia > Nocardia sp. NPDC049737. The sequence continues at coordinate 69,360 of NZ_JBFANH010000012.1, forward strand.
CTGGGTCACGGCAGGGCCGTAGCGCTTCGCCAGACGCAGCATGGCTGTTCCCGCGAACGCCGACTTCGCGGTCGAGTACGAAGGCAACAGCATCTGGCCGCAGAACGGGTACTCCCCTTGCCGGGTCCGGCAGTTGCCCACATAGTGCACTCCGCCGAAGTAGAAGCCGAAGGTGCTCAGCGCGGACGGCGTGATGCCGGCGCTGAACTTCGCCACGTCCACCCCACTGTCCGGGTAGTCGGTGGCCAGCGCCGAGACAGGCTTGGTCGGGAGCCGGTCCGCGACTTCGGAGGCGTACGCGTCGCGCAGCTTCTTGGCGCCGTCGACGGCGCCGGGCCGGTAGTCGGCCGGTACCTGGCCCCACATGTCGAACTGGAAGTACTCGCAGGTCTCCGTGGTGATCTGGTAGCGGACTTCGGAGACCGATGTGGCGTCGAAGAGGAAAGTCAGAGCGCCGTTGTGCACGCAGTTCGCGTTGCGCTCGACGAGCGCGAACGGCAGCGAGGCGCGGGTGCGGTCGCCATCGCCGTCCTCGTTCCACGCGCGGCCGGGGCCCACCGCTAGGTTCCACGCCTGGTTCCCCGTGTACTGCAGCCCGCGCTTCGCCGGGACGAGGTGGCTACCGTTCTGCACGAGGGCGATGTCGACCGGTGGCAGGTGCCGGGTGGGCGTCGTATCTCCGTATCCGGCCGGGTCTTTCAGCACACGGAAACCGCCGGTGGTGGAGAGACCGTTGAGGGTGAGGGTGCCTTCGAAGCTGTGGGTGGGTGGTGCTGCCTGGGCGGGCAGTGCGAAGGCGCCGTCGGGCACCGTGTCCGTGGCAGCGCCCTTGGTGAGTTGGCCCGCGGTGAGTTCGGTCCGGTTCACCGCACCGCTTCCGGTGAGCGGATCGCCCGGTACGGGCACGAATTTAGTGGGCGATGCGATCGTCGGTGGCGAGACGATGCACAACGCCGCGAGTGCGACGGTAACGACGATGGCACGGCTCAGCCGTGGGGGATAGAGGGGTCTTGGCACGGTGAATGTCCTCTCGGGCCAGCAGATGCGGGTATCGCGCATCCTGGGGGCCCGCCGCGCCCGCCGTCCAATGCCTGTCCGGTCTGATCAGGCTGCCCGCGAGGTATACGTCCAGCTCATCCGTGGGCGGTGACCTGGGGCCCGTACTGCTCGACGCAGAAGCGCGACAGCCCCGTGGCGAAGGCCTCGATGCTGCGCAGCGCATAGTGGCCGGCGTCCCACGCGGCGTGCAGATGGATCTGCAGCGGCTCGCCCGTGCCATCGAGGATCAGCAGCGGGTGCAGGTCGAAGCGGGGATCGTCGGAGACCACCGCAATTCCATGGCCCGACGCCGCCATGGCCTGGGCGACGTGCGGAGTGTCGCATTCCAGCACGATGTCGTACGACGCGTCCGCGTCCTGCACGGCATGGTCCAGGATGCGTCGGGTGCCGTGCGCTGGGGTGAGGACGATCAGGGGCGCCACGGCGAGTTCCGCGATCGTGACGCTGTCCCGGTCCGCCCAGGCGTGGTCGGCTCGCACATAGGCCCACAGCGGCAGACGCGCCACATGCAGCCCGGCGAAACGGCGCCTCGGAGGCGCCGAGGAAATGGCTACGTCAGCGCCCCTCCCCAGGGCCTGGTACGCACGGGCCGGGCTCTCCGCCTGCACCGTGACGAGCGGATCCTCCGGTCCCCAGGTGGCCAGGAACGGTGCGATCACATCCGTGATGGTGGTGGGCGGCGCCGCCACAGTGATCCGCATCGCGCGGCCGGAAGCAAGTGCTCCGACGGCGGCCTCGGCGGCGTCCGCTCGGACGACCAGATCTTGGGCCAACGGAAGGAAGCGCCGACCGGCGGCGGTCAGGACCAGCTGCTTGCCACCGCGGTCGAAGAGCGTCATGCCCATCGACGCCTCCAAGCCGCGCAGTTGGCGCGACAGCGAGGGCTGGGCGACGCGGACCTCCTCGGCGGCCTTGGTGATCGAACCGGTCTCCACGATGGCCAGGAAGTAGCGCAGCACCCGTAATTCCATGGTAGTGGCCTCTCCAAGGACGGAGGAGTTATGGCGCCTGCATGCCTCAAAGGCATGCGAAGCAGCCCTAGGAAGTATTTGAAATTATATGTGACGCGGCCCACGCTTGTTCTCACGTTCGACCCCGCCCTCGGCCTACGCCCCGGCGCATGAACCTTCATCAACCGCTCCCGCCAGAGCCCTACCTTCGATTGGCTGGTGTTTCTCGCATGGCCCGCCCCCTGCCCCTGATCCTCGCCCAGGCGCCCGGCCGCCCGGCCGACGACCTCGCAGGCTTCACCTCCGACGTGGAGCGGCGCGTGAAGCTGCGCGCACCAGGCGCCCTCGTCGTCTACCCCGAACTACACCTCGGCGAGAGCGCCCCCGGCGTTGCGGCCGCGCCCGAGACGGCCGCCGAGCCACTCGACGGCAAACGGGACGCTGTCCTCTCCGACCTCGCCGGCGACCTGGGCATCTGGCTTGTACCCGGCAGCGTCTACGAACGCGGCGCCGACGGTCGCGTCTACAACACGGCACCCGTCTACTCGCCCAAGGGCGAGCGCCTCGCCGCGTACCGCAAGATCTGCCCGTGGCGCCCCTACGAGACGATCGCACCCGGCAACCGGTTCGAGGTCGTCGACCTCGCCGGGGTTGGCCGTATCGGACTGTCCATCTGCTACGACACCTGGTTCCCGGAGGTCTCCCGCCATCTGGCCTGGATGGGCGCAGAGTTGATCGTCAACGTGGTCCGCACCCCGACGAGCGACCGCGCGCAGGAAGTCGTCCTCAGCCGCGCCAACGCCATCACCAACCAGGTCTTCGTCGCCAGCGTCAACTCCGCCGCCCCGTCCGGGATCGGCCGCAGCCTCGTCGTCGATCCACAGGGCACGGTGCGCGCCGAAACCGTCGATGCCGGCGACTCCACCCTCACCGACGTGATCGACCTCGACGAGGTCAGCAACGTCCGCCGATACGGCACCGCCGGCCTCAACCGCGTCTGGGACCAGTTCCGCCCCGGTGACGCGCCCCTCGAACTCCCGCTGTACGGGGGCCGTATCGACCCCGCCACCTGGAACGCCGCCCACACCACCGAGGAGCCACCACGATGAACAGCGAGACAACTGGGAACACCATGAGACTGAAAGGCGACCTGAGCCTCTTCTCCGTCATCCTGTTCGGCCTGGCCTACATCTCCCCCGGCATCGTCGTCACGATCTTCGGCGTGGTCGCCGCCACCAGCGGCGGCGTGGCCCCGACGGCGTTCGCCGTCGCCACCCTCGCGATGGTGCTCACCGGGCTGAGTTACGCAAGGATGGCGCGCGCTGTGCCCGGTTCGGGGTCGGTCTACACCTACGCCCGCAAGATGCTCGACAGCCGCATCGGTTTCCTGTCCGGCTGGGCGATGCTGCTCGACTACTTCTTCATCCCGATGGTCGGCTGGCTGATCACGGCGATCTACTTCAACGCCCAGTTCCCTGACATACCCAAGTGGGTCTGGCTGATCGTCTCGGTGGGCATCACCACCGCCATCAACATCTTCGGCATGAAGCTCGCGGACCGAGTCAACAAGGTCCTGATGTTCATCGCTCTGGGGTCGCTGGTCCTCTTCGCCACCCTGTGTGTCGTCTTCCTCGGCAAGCACGGCTCCTCCGCCCCCGCCACGGACGCCCTGTGGAACTCCGGCACTTCGATCGGCGCGGTCACTGCGGCCGCCGCCATCGCCGCGTACTCCTTCCTCGGATTCGACGCCGTCTCCACGCTGGGCGAGGAGGCCAGGGACGGGGCGAGGACGATCGGCAGAGGCATCGTCGGGTGCGTCATCGCCGCCGGCGCGATCTTCATTGTGCTGTCCTTCGTGATGCAACTCGTCCACCCGGGCGCGCTGTTCGCCGACGTCGACGCGGCCGCCTACCACCTGAAGGTCCAGGTCGGCGGCGAGACGTACGCCGAGATCATCAACTTCGTCACCATCGCCGGATCCATCGCCTCCTGTATCGCCCTGCAGGCGGCCGCCGCCCGCCTCATGTACGTCATGGGACGCGACGGCGTACTGCCCAAGGCCGTCTTCGGCAGGCTGTCGGCGAAGACCGGCACCCCGGTCAGCAACCTGCTGCTGACCGCGGCCGCCGGTGTCATCGCCATGAAACTCGACCTGACCACAGCCACCTCGTTCATCAACTTCGGCGCTTTCCTCGGCTTCGCCGTGGTCAACGTCTGCGTGATCGCCCACCTGGTCCGAGAGCGCAGACACGGCCGCGCCCCCAACCTCTTCTCGTACCTGGTGATGCCGGTCATCGGCGGCGCCGTCTCCGTCTATCTGCTCACGAGGCTCGGTGACGTCGCGCTCCAGATCGGCGGCGTATGGTTGGCGATCGGCATTGTCTATCTGGCCGTTCTGACCAAGGGCTTCCGCCGGCCCGCACCGGAGATGACCTTCGACGACGACACCGCGGCCTCGGAGATGACCTTCGACCACGACACCGCGGCCACGGACAGAGCCACCGCCTAGTGTTCCGTGCCGCGAGTGACTCGAAGAAGAATTTTGCTCAGCGGGGTGCAATGCTTATCTCGTACTGCCGAATCGATCTCGCGCAGGTCGGTGGTGACTTCGGGAGAATACTGTTGGGCGTCTACCGCAGGTGCGATAGAAGACGGTGTCGGGCGAGGCTCCGGGGGCTGCAAGCCGTGAAATCTGGACGCTATGTGTTTCCGCTGCCGGAGATCCGAGTGCCCGATATGGAAATCACATGCATTGTTGGTAAGTATATCGATTCTCAAACCGCTCTGCAGGCCGCTATATCAGCCGTCGATGTGCGATATCCCGACACAATGGAAGCCATGCTTGCCGCAACAGACCAGTTCTCGCCCACGCGTCGTCGCCGAGATGTCTTGTTCCTGCGCGCTCTACCCGGCGACGGCACTATTCCCACGGCCCTGATCGCAAAGTTCGGTATCGGCCACGAAGACCTCCACCGGCTGGTGCCCGGACTCGCGCCGATGACCCCCGGCCGTGTATGGACGGCCGTGATCCCGCAACAACCGCGAGGAATGTCGCGCCGGTCGTATGCAGGCTCTCTGTTATTCTGCGACGATTGTTCGAATAGCACGCTTGGCGACTATTTGCGGAAACGGCCGCAATGTTACCGGCGTTCTCGGGGTCCCCCGGCCGGACGCGGACATATGGCCAGAGTCCGAACCAGGCTTGTCATCGAGACACTGCTATAAAAGCTCAGGTCTGTGCGTTCCGATCGTAACGGGAGTGCGGTGGCATAGGAAGCCGGTGATTCTGTGCGGCAGTCGCTAATTTCTGAACTTGATAATCCGCTCGGTTGGGTGCCTGATGAGGGGGCGCCCAACCTTGCCTTCAACAGAATTATCTACGGTTCGTAGGGGTGAGGCCGGGGATCAGGCGATGTATGTGCACGTGGCTGATTCCAAATTTGTCGATCACGTGTACGGGAATGGTGCCATCGGTCGGGAGGGCTCGCAGGAAAATCGCATCCCGGTCGCGGCGAGCGGCCGCGAACTCGGCGGTCGCGGCGAGCATAACTTGTGTTGCGCCGGGGCAACGCTCGCGCAGGGCTGCTTTCGCGGTCCGGAGCGTGCTGTGGGCATCGTGGTATCGCGCGACCACTGCGGCGATTTGGTCGTCTGGCGCAGAGCATGTGGGCGGTGGGCAGTCGTACTCACCTGCTCGCCACCGTACAAGGCACCATTCTGCGGCAAGCCATGCTGGGCGACGTTGACCTCGACGCGCTGCAACACGGACTCCGCATGCTCTGGCCCAGAGCTGCTTCACCCGTCACGCCGGACGACGCAGGAGCGGACGCCGTCGGCGCACCAAACGTGATCAAAGGCGGGCGAAGTACCGGATGCGCTACGCGGGATCCGATTACAACTGTCGCCCGGCGTGGTCAGCAGTGCCACTCGACGTCGCCGGTGAGCGCGGGTTCAGCACACGCGTGCCCGCCGCGTGGACGCACGGATTGTGGTCACTCAGGCGTACCTTTCCCGAGCGATTTGCACGGGCTGGCACTGCGCTTCGATGTGACAATCCCGATGACCGCAATCACACCATGTCATTCGAGGCGACAGCTCGAATGTCGGTCGCACCCTGTTCGCCGAGCTCTGCGAGCACGCGCTCACCACCTACGGCGATGCGTCTTGCGCAGGGACCGGGCAAGCCCCGCCGCCGTCGCCAACGCGTCCGAGTCGCTGAGGGCGGCGCGCACGATCTCGACGACCTTCGTCGCGTGGGCGGGCGCGAAGAAGTGCGCGCCTGGGCGGTGAGGCGAGTGCCCGCGAGGAGTTCGGTCCAGGTGGCTTACCTCGGAATGGAACTCAGGGAAGTGGCGGCGCCAGTCGGCGAGGGGTCGCCGGCGTTGGGCTGTCTTCACGTTCTGTCCGCTGGGTTGCGAGATTCCTACCTGCCGGATGGAAGGATCTCCGCGCTGGCTCGATCAGGATCCGTGGTCCTCGACGTTGTACAGCAAACATTCCGTGTGGCTGAACTGTGTCATGCCCGTGTGTCAGCGGGTGTGTGAGGGATCGCTTATGCACGCGTCCGTCTCAGTTGTGCCGTTGCCGCGTGTTAGAGGGGGAGCGACCTTACTACTCGCGCACGCAGATGCGTCACCAATGACGAAACTGTGTGCCGCGAGCGGCTTCGCTGTCGCATCTGAGCCACGTCTGACTGTACGAGCCAGCGGGGAACGTGCGCGAGGAGGTGATCGAACACGTATTTGCACCAAATTTGATGCAAATACGTGCTCGAGTAATGCGCGAGAGGGGACTTGATCACGAATCTCTGTCATCAATGACGCAGATTCGTGTTAGAGGCGTTCTAAAACTAGATCGCTGGTCGGTAGCAGTCAACCCTGTTGCTTGCGCTGTTGGGTGTAAGGCATTGCATTGGAACTGCTTTCGCAGATTGCTCAAGATTGCTGCTGCTGGTCGGCTTCGAAACCTCGTTGGTGAGCGCGACCGGCGCACCGACATTCACCACAGATTCCTCAACCTCGCTGCCGCCCTCATCTGCTGGCGACGACTCAGCAACCGAACCCGATAGGAGCTCTAACCATGACGAGGCAGCCCGGCATGGCCGAGCTTGGTGTTGGAGCGGGCGAAGAAGTACTGGTAGAAGACCGCAATGAGGGGCACGGGGAGGAAGACGGCGGCGAAAAGTCTAAGAGTAAGAACAAATACGGTCATGAAGCCGGAGGGATGATCGACGATTAGGCGTTGCCGGGGGAGTCTGCGCCCTCGACGGTGAAGGAGGTGCATTGGCATGCCGGGAGTAGCCGCGTTGAGCTTCGACACTCTCCGAACCTGGAATGGTGAACAAAGCCGGGCGTTCGAAGAACTTTCCTTTCAACTACTGAAAGAAGATGTACCGCCCGGCACGCGCGCGATTCGCACGGGCAATCCCGATGGTGGTGTGGAGTGGTACGCGACGCTGCCGGGCGGTGGTGAGCACGGTTGGCAAGCCAAGCATGTCCGCGGGATCGATGCGCTGCTGACGGCGATGACGAACTCGGTTGAGCGGGTCGTCAAGGAGCGTCCCAGCCTAAAGGTGCTGACCTTCGTCATATCTTGGAACCTGGCCACCAGTACACGAGGTGGAGAGCGTAAGTCCCAACGGCAAAAATACGAGAACAAGGTCCAGGTCTGGCAGACGACTCTTGCTGGAGCCGCCGACATTGAGTTTCTCCTGGTGCAGGAGAGCGACCTGTTGGCCGAGTTGGCAAAACCCGAGCACATTGGCAGGCGGTGGCTCTGGTGGGGGGACCTCATCCTCGGCAGCGAATGGTTGGTCTCGCGGTACGAGCAACAAGCTTCCGCGGCAAGCGAAAAGTACCGTCCTGACTTACAAGTCGATGTCCCCATACAAGAGGATTTGCTGGCCCTGGGCTTCGATCGAACGATCCTTGCCCGCCTGAACAGCCTGTTGCGCAGACTAATTTCTAACGTCGCCGATCTGCACGTGCGTCCGGTCGACGGAGACGCACAGGCAGCGTCGCTGTGCCGGACCATCCGGGAGACAGCGGCCACGTTGTGCGACACGGCGCGAGCGCTCGAGTTGCAGGCAAGTGACCCGCCGACATCCTTGGATGTCTTGCTTTCCGCAATGAATGCCAGCCAGAGTGCCATCTACGCGGCCGAAGAATATGCACGCGAGCTATCGGACACGTGGGAGAATCTCCCGGACGATGCCCGAAGGCAGACTGCGAAGCCAGTGGCGTTCTCCAGTACACTCAGGGTGCGCGACCTGGCCACGGCGATACGCGAACTGGACTCCTGGCTCGACTCCTCGGCAGGTCGATCATTGCGCAGGCGGGCCTACTTTCTGACCGGCCAGGCAGGATCAGGAAAAACGCACTTGCTGCTCGACGCGACCCGACGAGCTCTGGACGCCGGCCGTCCAGCAGTCTTCTTGGCGGGCGCGCAATTCGGCCAAGGCAATCTCTGGGCGAGCATCACAGATCAGCTCGGTCTCGAGACCGTCGGAGCGGATGTACTACTTCGGGCGATGGACGCGGCTGGGGAGGCCGCCTCGGTGTCCGGTAGCCGGTTCGTGCTGTTCATCGATGCGCTCAACGAGACCACTCCTGCGGACTTCTGGCGCGTCCATCTGCCTGCGCTCCGGGCAGCCGTCGCACGATATCCCCATATCGCACTCGTGGTTTCCTGCCGAGACACCTATCAGGACCTGGTGATGGAAGGAGCCGAGAGCACACATTACATCCGTCGTGCGCATCCCGGCTTCGCCGAACGGGAGATCGAAGCAACACAGCGCTACTTCTCGCACTACAACCTGGAAGCGCCCAGAATTCCGTTGCTAACACCGGAATTCACACTTCCGTTGTTCCTGCGAATGTATTGCGAAAGCCTTTCTCAGCCCGGAAGCGGTCTTATTCCGGAGGGGCACCAGGGCCGCATCACGATCCTCGAACGCTACCTGGCGGCGAAGACCGCGACAGTTGCCCGGCGTTTCCGCCCGAACGCGACCTCAGCCTATGAGCTCGACATAGCGAAATCGCAGGTGAGTCGCGTCCTCAATGGATTCCTCGATAAGCTGTCGGTCCTCGGCGAGGAAAGCATGAGCACCAGCGACGCCGAGGTGGTAGCCCGCAAGTCACTGGACAGCACGGAGGCAACGCGGCTACTGGGGCTGCTTCAGGAAGAAGGCGTTCTCACTCGCGAGCGCCTGTACCTTGGCACCGGAAACATCGGCGAAGGCGTCCGGATCGTTTTCCAAGCCTTTTCAGATTTTCTGTTGTTGAAGCGCCGACTCGCGCTCTCCGATGACCCGCTGACAGACCCGAGTGTGAAAAGCTGGCTGGCCGAGGAATATAGCGGGGGAATCGTTGAGGCAGCCACGATCCTGTTCCCTGAATTGTATGGCGTAGAAGTGCCCGACCTATTGGGCATCACACTCGGCGACGAACCCGATCAGACGGCAGACCAAGATGCTTGGACACACCATTATCGAGCCGTTAACCTCTACCGCTCGGTGGTTAACACCTTGCCGTATCGCGAATCTCGAGCGGTCACCCAGCGCACCATCGATCTCCTCAACGACGCGCAACGCTACATTCGACGTGACACGTTCTTCCGAGTGTTGTTCATGGTCTCGCCCCAACCTTGCAACCGCCTCAACGGTGCAGGATTGCACCGCTACCTCATTGGGCATCGGATGCCCGAGCGAGACAGCGACTTCGGGATCGCCACCTTCGACGCGCTGACCGACTCCTACGAGCCTGTGGCTCGACTTGCCCGCTGGGCCGCAGCCGGACCCTACCCCTCATACGACGCGGAGGTGATCGAGCTCGCCTGTATCCCTCTCTGCTGGCTGTTCTCCTCGCCGAACCGGTTCACGCGCGATTGGATCACCAAGGCTCTCGCGCAACTGCTCCGTGGCCATCTCGACGTCATGTGCGCTCTGGTGGAACGATTCTGGACCGTTGATGACCCATACGTCGTGCAACGGGTCATCGCGGTCGCCTACGGGGCCCTGTTACGAAGTACACCCGACCAGACGGGTCAGGCCACACTCCTTGCTGACCTTGTGCGTACGCGCGTATTCACGCCACCAGTCCGACCAGATGAGCTGCTATTGGATGCAGCTCGAGGCATCGTCAGGTGGGCGACCGGAAACGGGATATTGCCTGACACCGCGTCGGACTCGTCCAGGCGCCCCTACGGCTTGAAACTGCCCGGGTCGCCGCCGACCGAGGCCGCGATCAAGGCCAAGTACGTCTCGAAGGAGGGGCAGCCGGACGACGAACACTACTCAGCCATCTATCATTCGCTGTTCCGCACGGGCGATTTCGGCCACTACGTCGTCGAGTCAGGGCTTCACCACTTCACGCGGTACCGAATAGGCCAGCAACCTCCCAAGGGAGGCCCGCGCGAGCCGCGGTTCATCCAGAGACGCTGGCAGAAGTTCGTGGACTCCTTGAACGATGCCCAAGTGAACACCATGGCCGACTGGCTCAACGACCCTGGCAAGCAGACCATGTGGCACTTCAGCTCTCAGCGTCTTCACCAGGAGTTCGGCCTCAGTGACGATCAGGTACGGCTGCTCCATGCCGTGATAGAACACCCGCGTCCTGTCAACCACGACTACCCGGCCGATATCGGCCGCCGGTGGATTTTTCGCCGAACGCTGAGTCTCGGCTGGACGCCGCAGCTTTTCGGACACGCGGATGGTCGCATCGGGTATGGCCGTGGTGATCGGGAAGGGCACAAGGCAGAACGGTGGGGCAAGAAGTATCAGTGGATCGCATATCACGAGCTACTTGCGCGAGTAGCAGACAACTATCAATCCTCTCGTCACTTCGACGACAGCGAACCGTACGAAGGTCTGCACCAGATCGTCGGCGACCGAGAGATCGATCCAACCCTTCCTCCGATCGACTTCCGAGCATTCAGTGAGCGCGAGAATTCTGGTGTGACGGCCTGGCAGCCGCCACCTATTCAGATAGAGGAGTGGCCGCCAGTGCGTCTCGACTTCGGGCGGTACCGCCAGGACATCACAGCCTTCCTGACAGACACCGATTCAGAGCCGAATATCGCCAACTCGGCTTTTGTGCGAGACCTGGACGGCAACGACTGGATCGTACTCGAAAGCGAAATCAGAAAGGTCGATCCAGTAGGGCACCACGGATGGCGAGGTTTGCAAGAGAAGAGCGCCATAGAATCGCTGCTCGTCGCAGCGGACGACGCCCGAGACTTCCTCGCGTGGCTCCCGAACCCGGTCCACCATGCGATGGGGGGTGACCTCACCGATTCTTACGGTCACGTTGGTTGCTGCTACGTGGGCGAAGTAGGCAGGATCGGACCTGCCTGCTACCACCGTCACGACGACGTCCGGGAAAAGTACCTCGGGGGTAAGTCCTTTAAAATCATGGCTACTGCCGAGCGCTACAAATGGGAAGGCGGCAGTTACGACTGCTCCATCGAGGAGACAGCGCGCACCACGATGCCCTCTACATTCATGCAACGAGGGGCAGGTCTGAGTCTGGATATGCGCGGTCCGAGTTGGGTCGACTCGGTAGGCGATCCAGTTTTCGTATTTTACGAGGAGCAAGATGGCCGGTGCAGCGCCTTGCTTGTCCGAGCATCGCACCTCCGGCGTTTCCTCGTAGAGCGCAACCTCGAACTCATTGTGTTGCACTGGTTCGACCGGATGGAGATCACCGGAGACGGCAGCGGGGGGCGACCATACGTCGAGTCGAGTTCCGCAGCCCGGATCACAGCTGATCTGGCTGTGCATACAACCGAACCACATAGGGCGGTGCGGACTTTAGAGTAGGGGGCGTGTCAGAGTCGGTTTGCGAAGATGCTCCAAACGCGCGCTGAAGGTCTCGCGGGTGAGAGCGTCGCGCCAACAACAGTGACTGAAGTGCGCGACGTTGCCGACAGGCCTCACCTGTCGCCGGCCAGCCCATACTCAGGCAACACCGGCTCCGAAGTGTCCCTTCTACATACAGAAAACTAGCGGTTCGCCATACCGTCGGTCCGCTGAGTGGGGAGCAGGTCCGCAAGCAACTTCTCCGCAACGGCACATTCGTGCCCGCTGATTCAACCGTCGAGTTGTTGCGCACCCCATTGCACTTCGCGGTGTACGCCCGATTGCCCGAACAGCCCGTCGGAGCCACTATCGGACCTCGCAAGATCTCTATGACCGATTCACCACCGAAGTCCGACAGCGTGCCAACCGCCATCTCAAGCGCACCGCCGGTACCGCCGCGGCGCACGTGGACGATGCTACGGTCGCCCTGCTCTGTGAATGCCTCTGTCTCTGTCTCGCCAGTACAGGAGATCGCGCTGGGTCGCGTGGGTGCCGGGTGATCGGCCCGAGGACGCGCAATTGTTCGCCTAATAGTTTCGAGATTCTCGCGCTAGTATATTTATCGGCTGCTGTATATTCAGCATGTGCACATTTAAGGAGTATTCGCCATCACTGGTGCGACCCGAGACGAACCCTTCTTGAGCCGATTCGCGATTCGCTCCCCAGGCTGGATGACTTGGCAGTAAGATGGCATCACTGGGGTCACACGGCTGGTGAGCCTTGGGTAGGCCGCTTAGGAGGGAGGCAGCCGTGGCGTCGAAGCAAGCGCCGATTACTGGTTCAGTCCTTGAATGGGCAATCCGCGACCGATTGACGTCGATTGGTTTCGTCGCTGACAGTGCCGAGGTCACTGAGAGTGAGCTCAGGGCCTGGATCTACGAAGATGACCAGCCAACCGAAACTCAACTAAAGAGATTGGCAAAAACTCTCCGCAGGCCGGTTTCGTTCTTCTTCCTTGAGCAGCCTCCTTCGCATTTGCCCGTTGCTGCCGAGTTTCGGCGCTTCGCGGGTTCCAGCGACCGAGCGACTCAAGAGGCTCTCGACGCCATCAATCTAGCTCGTCGTATACAAAAGACCCATGCCTGGATCAGGTTGCGACTTGAGGAAAACCCGATAGCTCTTCCGCAGCTTGACGTGTCGGCTGATATCGAGGAATCTGGCGAGAATCTACGCAAGTGGCTTGATTGGTCTACGGACAATCAAACCGGTAAGAAGGCGACCGACGCATCTGCGGCAAAGGTAATGAGAAACCGCCTTCAGTCCAAAGGGATCATCACGCTCAGTTTGACGTTGGATGAAGACATCACTAGGGGATTTAGTCTGCATAATGAATGGGCGCCTCTCGTTGCTGTAAATACGCGAGATGCACAACCGGCGCGACTTTTTTCCTACGCACACGAACTAGTCCATCTGTGTCTAGGTGAGAATGCCGTATGCGGCACTGCAGGCAAGAAGACGGGCGTTGAAAGATTCTGCAATAGAGCAGGCTCCGCACTGCTCATGCCTAGGCATGCCTTTCTCTCATTTGTAAGTGAACAGTTTCGGGGATCGCCTGTATCAACTGTTCGGCAGGTGACGCGGTTGAAGAACCATTTCCGTGTCAGCTACCGGGCAGCGGCGATACGGGCTGAACAATTGAATATCGCATCGCCCGGTTTGTACGACAGAATCGATGCTATCGCGAAGGTTGATATGAAGCCGCGAGGAGGTCGCGCTGCGCCTGGGCAGGTGCGTGATCGACCGGCAATTCGGGTAGATCAGTACGGACATGAGTTTGTTTCGACGCTGTTTGAGGCAGAACGCTCAGGTCTGCTAAAGCGGCATCAGTTGACGGACTTGCTGAGAGTGTCAGATAAGGAACTCTCGAAAGTAAAGCAACTGTCGGCAGCTGGTGCGAATGCATGACTGGTGTATTCCTCGCGGATGCCAGTGCTCTCCAGGGGATGTTCGAATTATTCGCTCCGCCGAACATTCATCGCTTGGTTGATCGCTTGACGAAGGCTGTTGATGACAGGGAACTTGGTTTTCCGCGAGAGGTCGTCACAAATCTGCAAGTTGTTGCGCGCGACGACCCGGTGTCCTTCTGGGCGGGTGGGCTCGGCAGGCGCCTGAACCACTTCAGGGCCGATATCGTGCACGATCGTACATTGATGAAGCATGTCGACGCGTTGGGTTTTGAAGAAGGTTTCGAGACTCTCGACGGCAGCGATCCTTGCATAGCAAGTATCGGACGTCTTGCGTGTCAGTACCAACACGAGAGGACAGAATTCACCGTGGTGACAGAAGACGTCGGCGAAGGTCCGCTGTCGCCGACTATGGAGCAACTATGCACCACAGCTTTGTGGCCATACTGCGATGCGTCCGCCTGTATTCGATACCTGGGCCTGGGAAATTATCTACCCTAGATATATGAGCTCTCGCCCTACATCCGTGACGTAGTGTGACATGACAGATTTTTCATCGCCGGGCTTTAAGGCGTTGAGAACAGCCTCACAGAAGAGCAGTAATGCCCGCGATGGCTCCGCAATGACATAGTCGCCAGGCATCTTTACAGTTGGATATTTCCTATCCCCGCGCAGTACATAGGCGCCATCTTCCGAAGTTAAAGGCGCGCAAGTACCGGGAAGCGGCTTCCCGTCTTCATCGGTATCCTGCAATGCCGTCACGCCTACGATGTAATCGTCAGCGTTCGAATCACCCACCGAACCAAACTCACCTCTTGCAGCAAAAAGTGCAGATTGAAGCACGCATGCGATATCAATTCGATCGTTGCTAGATGGTGCGCGTAGGTGTTGGGCAATGGTAGGTGGATGACAGGAACTGTTATAGCCGACGAAAGCGAATGCTGGATGACCGCCTCGGGAAGCTAGCTTATTGACGCTATTCCGTTTTTCTATGGCGTCACCTATCTCGTCGCCATCAACCGTAGTCTTCACCTCAATGCATAGATGTACAAACTCCACTGGGAATAACACCTGAGTGGTCTGAGCCATCAAAGCAGGCTGATCGGCCTGATCATAGACCACGATGTCGATCTGTTTGGAGTATCCGCCCTGCGAGTCGATCAACAGACCTGAGCCGATGCCATATCTTGCTGGGACGAGGCGCTCCAAGATGCGAGCTAGCGCCAGCTCATTCTCGCGCCCTTTCTCGCCCTGGTGTGCAATGAGTCGGTTGAAGCTGTCGACCTCGGCCTGCAACCGACGGAGGACACCGGACCAGTACTCTTCGAGGATTGACATGTCGCTACCTTGCCATGAGCTCCGGATTTGCATCGATACCTTGGGGGAAGCCGTCCGTGCACGCTCCAACGGACACTGCCCATGCTGCCCCTCGGTCGGATCGCTTCACTGCTCTCCGGCAGCACCTTCAAGACAATGTCAAGCACCAGTCACCAGAGAAGGCTACTGTTGAGCGTTTTCGCGAGCCAGTACCGCCTTGGATGGATTGCGGAATCTCGTTGTGTGGCAGTGCCTCTCGGTGTTACCTGGGGCGGTTCGACAGCGCGGTTGCGAATCTCTCGGCGACTTCGGGGCGGGAGCAGTCGATTACCCAGCTCAGGCCGTTGGAGGTGGTCAGCGTCAGGTGTCCGTATTCCATGATTGGTAGCTGGGGGTTGTGGCGGTATCGGCGGTCGGGTCCGCCGCGTACGTTGACGAACTGCCATGTCGTGTCGACCTGGGTGCCATCGCGGGGCGGCTGCTCGTACTCGATAACTCGCTGTCGAGTGCATGTCACGCGCACGTGTTGGTAGTCGACGTCGCTCCAATCGTCGAAGGAGCGCACCAGGATTCGATCGGGCAGGAATAGCAATGCTTGCCGGTCGTGGGAGATTGTCGGCACCGCGATATTGGTGGTGAGCAAACGGGGTGCTGTCAGGCTGCACGTGACCGGCTTGCGTTTGACTGCGGCATCGGCTCCGCCGCTGACCTTGTATCCGTAGGTGCCGACGATGGTCGCGGATGCCTCGACCCGCCAAGCCCCGCCCAAGACGACCATCGCGCGATGACCCTCGCAGAACTCGGCAAACCAGTCCGCGACCTGCCCACTCACCTCATACACAGCTGTCGCTGTCCGTTTTCCGCGTTCCCACCACCACAAACACACCAACGCGGGCACGCCCACAACCATGGCAGCGATCGGCATCCACAGCACTTTCGACGTAGCGGCGACACCGATCGTCATCACCAATGCTATTGCCGCCCACGGCAATAGCATCTGATACCGGCTCGCGGCACGCAGCTGCTCGATCAGTTCGCCCGGTCCGGTTGGCAGCAGCTGCGATGCGCCGACCCCGGTCATATCGGCCATATCCGCCGCATCGAACCTCAAGCGGGCTGTGGACGGTTTCGGGACGGCGCGGGCGCCAGATTGGGAAGACAGCACTCGGCGGTAATAGACGCCGTGGGTACCGACATGAACATACGTACCGCGTGGTCCGGAACCGACCCGCAACCCGCGAACCCCGACACTGCCGCCCACGCCGGACTTCGAGAAGTTAACCCGAAACGGACCGGCATTCACCGACTTCCGGAAATACAAGCCCACCGCCGCCCCCAATCCCCTCCAGACCTGTGCGATCAGATTCTATGTCGCCACCGAGGGGCTCGGGGCGCAACGCGCGGACTTCTTCGGCGCACGGATTCGGGCGCGTGCGCCCTCCGCGTCGACATTCGACGCTGGGCGGTCAGTCGCAGAAAAGGCCTACAGGGCGATCACCTCCACGCTGATGGCGCACCAGCCCTTTCGCCTAGTGTGCTTCGGCCAGGTCCGGCCGCCTCCGACGCCGCGCTCAGGGCATCGATTCCATACCTGATCACCCGCCGCGAGTTACCACAACATGAGGTATGCCGAACGGTCGTTGTCCATTGCTGAGGTGGTGAAGGAGTTGGCTGGCCAAAAAATAGGTAGATCCGGACAAGCGAGGCGACTTCGCCATCGGCGTCGGGGTCACTAACGTGGATGTTGTGCCGGAGTCCAGCGACACCGAGCACAGTTGCGGCATGGACGATGCGACACATCGCGAGCCACGAGGCTTCTCGGCTAGACCGACCGCCTCGACGTGATCGCCTTACCGCCTCGTGGCGGTCACGGATGAATTCGATTGTCGGCAGGGGACATCCGCATCGGAGCGAGGAACCACGTTGGTGTCAACGGCGCAGCCGCAGGTCATAGGTTTTGACGCAGCGCTAAACCCGGTGTTGGCCATTGCGTTTGGTCAGAGGATTTTGGTCGCGGTGGGCGGTGGCGTGTCATCGTCGTGTGGAGGCGCGAGGGGGTGGGGCTCGCCGGTGAGTGCGGCGAGGGCGGATGCGACTTCTTCGATGGATGCTCGAACGTAGGTGAGGGTGGTGCCGTCGTGGCCGCTGGGTGTGGCGTGCGCGGCGTAGGCGCGGGCGATTGCGTATCCGAAGTTGCGTTCGACCCAGGTGAGTGTGGTGTGTCGTAGCCAGTGTGTAGTTATCTGTTGTGTTGCGACCCAGGGCAGGTGGCGGCCGATTCGATCCCAGAGGTGGTCGTAGCGGCGGCGGGTGATCGGGCGACCGTGTCGGTATCGCAACAGTCGCTGGCCGGGATCGGGGCTGCGTTCTCCGTGTTCGATCATTCGGGTCATGAGGGTGGGTGATACCGGCTGCCAGTGCAGGGTTCCGCCCTTGCCGAACAGTCGGATCAGGCATTGTTCGGGGTCGAGGTCTTCTTTACGGAGGTTGAGGGCGCTTCCGGTGCGGCAGGCGGTTTCGAGGTGCAGTCGCAGCATGAGGGTGTCTAGTTCCGGGTCGTCTCCTGTGGTTGCTGCGACGTGGTTGATTTGTGCGAGTTGGCGGGTGGACAGCGCGCGGCGCGTGCTCGGCAGTCGTGTGGGCATGTCCATGTCGGTTGAGGGGTCGGTGGCGGGGGAGATGTAGCCGTCGCGGGTGGCGTATCGGTACAGGCAGCGCAGTGCGCTGACCATGTGTTCGGCGGCGGAGCGTCCGCCGCGGTTGTTGCGGCGTACGACGGCGGTGCGTCGGGTTTGCTCGATGAGTTCCTGTAGTTCGAGCGCGGTCGGTTCGTCGAGTGCCCGGTCGGGCCAGCGCTCGCTGAGACGACGCCAGTAGGGCAAATAGGCGCGTCGGGCGCCGGGAGACACTGCTTGGGCGACTTGCGGTACGTACTCCTTGAAGGTGGGGACCTTGCTGCCTGGGGCCGTCGCTCGCAGTAGTTCTTCGGGGTGGATTCCCAGGCGGTCCAGGAACAGTCGAGCTACTTCGTGGTCGTTCGGGGTGTTCATGCGTCGCCTTGGAGGTTGGCCAGTGCGGACGACAGGGCCTGGTGCACGATCCGCGACGGGACGACCGCGACGACGCCGACGCTGGGCAAGCCGATGAGCAGTAGTGGGTCGCCGAGGGCGATGCCGGTGGCACGGCGCGTCGCTGCAGGAAGTCGTATCTGTCCTAGCCGGCCGACCTTGTGGCGCGCTGCCTCCGGTTGGGCAGTGCGGATCGCGATGAGGTTCCCGGCGACCGAGTAGGTGATGGGGTAGCCTGCTGGCCATCCCATTTCAGCGAAGATACGTCGACCGGACAGGCGTGCGCGATCGTTGATGATTGATACCGCCATCATCGAGCTTGCTGGCCGCCGCTGGCGCGTGGGTGGGGCAAGTCCTCGAGGTAGGGGAAGACCTACTGGGCGCGGCTGAATAGGCATGGACGCTTCTTTCTCATCCAGCCTGCTGATTCTCCCAAATCCATAAAAGCTGATTTTTGGTCGTGGCGCCACATTGATTCCCGTGATGAGGCCGGTGATGGTGACGGAGAACTGGGGCGGTCCAGCGCGTTACTGCACTTGATGATCGCAGCGTCTTACCAATTGGTTCGGTGACAGGCCGGCGCTTTGTTCGCTTTGTTCTGTCATCAGAAACTGCAACTTAGCGTCTAAAAATGGCGTGAATGGTCCTAAAATGTCGTCAAATGTCGATTGTCGGAGACGGAGGTCGATGTTGAGAGGGCGCTGACCTGCGGTTTTAGGTTGACGAGGGGATCGGGGGTTCGATTCCCCCAGGCGGCTCAAGCAAAACGCCAGGTCATAGATTGTTCCGGTAGTCTGGAACGGACCGCGTGTCATCACCGCGGTCATCAGACGCTTCTCAGGCGACGTGTCTTCCGACAAACCGGAAGGTTCACATGTCCGCCACACCCCGCCCACGACCCCGTCGAGACGGCAGCGTCGCCTGGCAGGTCTACTTCTACTACTACGACACCGACAACAAGCGTCGCCAGTCCTCGGAAACCTTCGACGAGTACGCAGACGCCCAGTGGTGGGCCGAACTCATCGACAAGGTCGGCATCGCTGAAGCGCTGAAGGTCCTTCAAGCCAAACGCGACACCGGATCCGACGCGGTGCTGTTGTCGGCCTGGCTGACCAAGTACGTCGACCGGATGACCGGTGTGCAGGAGGATGGCCGCCGCAAGTACCGCAGGTTCATCTGCAACGACATCGCCCCGTTCTTCGGTGAGCGAGCGCCACTGGACGCGGTTACCCAGGACACCGACGCCGCCTGGATCGTCTACCTCGAACAGGACAAGGGCAACGCGCCCAAGACGATCGCCAACAAGCACGGGTTCCTCAGCGCCGCGCTGCGGGCGGCCGTCGAGCAGCGCCCAACACCGCTGCTGCCTTTCAATCCGTGCGCCGGGACGCGGCTGCCGCGCCACGATCCGGCCGAGATCGACATTTTCGACAACGACGAATGGGAGTTGTTCGAACAGTTGCTGCTCAAGCGGTGGCGCCCGCAAGCCGAATTCGGGCTGGTGTCCATGGCGCGCCCGAGTGAGGTGGGTGCGCTGCTGGTCCGTGACGTCGATCCAGAGACCGGTGCGGTGCGGATCAACAAGGCGTGGAAGGACGACGGCACCCGCCTGCGGCTCGGCAAGCCGAAGTCCAAGCGTGGTATCCGCACCGTCAACGTGCCGCTCGAGACGCTGGACCGGCTGGATCTGGACCGCGCGGGCGATGCGTTGCTCTTCCACACCAGAAACGACACACCGGTCACCGCGTACCACTTCTACAAGAACGCCTGGCAGCCCGCGCTCCGCCGACTGGACGGGTTGTCGCGACGGGACTTCACCCTGTTCACGAAGAAGGCCCTGTGGCGCGGCGCTGACCCCGAGGAACTGCTCGCCCGCTATAGCAAGGCGATCAACAGCCTGCGGGGCAAGCGCCTGAGCCCCTACACGCTGCGCCATACCGGCATCTCCTGGAAGTTGCAGGACGGGGTACCGCTGTTCGTCGTCTCGCGCGACGCCGGACATGAATCGGTCACCACCACCGACCGCCGCTACGGCCACAACGACCGCGCGGCAAGCCAATCCGCCGCCCAGGTCATCGCGGGCCGCCTGCCGCGCGTGCGGGCCAGCCTACTCACCCTGGCCGCCGCCTGACGTTCTCGTTCTCCGACATCCGCACCGAGCGAAATCCATTCCATTTCATTCCATTCCGTACTGGTGGAATGAAATGGAATGGATTGGAACGGAACTCGCATGCTCCAAGCCGTTGCACCGACGACCCCGCCCACATCGGGCCGCTGCCAGTTCCCCGGCTGCGGCACCGTGCTCCCGCCCCGTGCACCCGGTCAACGGGGCGCCCCACGTCGCTACTGTGACGACCCCGCGCACTCCGCCCAGAAGGCCCTCCGGTTGAGCCGGGAGGCTCAGCGAAAAGCCATGACAATTCCCGCACGGTCGTCATTGCGGCCGGTTACCGATGGCATGGTCACCTTGGCGGGGCTACTGGACCGGTACGGAGAACTCCGCGGCGAACTAGCCGCCGTCGCAGGTGACGTCACCGACTTGTTCGCTCGACTGACCGACCCGGTCGCGGTCGATCAGGAGATCGCCGAGATCGAGCACGAGGCCGCGCGCCGTATTGCCGCCGCCGAGCAGGCACGCATCGATGCCGAGCAGGAATCGGAGGCGATGGCAGTGCATCTCGAGCGGGCCGCCGAAGTCGAAGGGCTCGCCCTAGCCGCCGCTGCTGAGGCGCGAGCTAACGCGAAAAGTGCCATTCAGCAACTTCAGCGCGTCGAAACTGAAGCGGCGGGACGCGTTTCGGACGCGGAGCAAGAGCGTGACCATGCCCACGCCGAGGCCGAGACCATGCTGGCAGAACTCACCTCGGCGCGTATGGCGCAAGCCCGCGCGGAGGGCGAGCGCGATCTCGCCCTCGGTGAGCACCGAGCTCTCATAGAGGAGAACAAGCAATTGCGCCAACTCCTCGACGCCGAGCGGGCCGCGCATCGCGAGCAGATCGAGCATCGTGACGTCGAGTACGCCCGGGCGATCACGGCCGCACACGCGATGTCCAGCCACGCCGCTCGCGAACACCGTCAGCAGCTCAGCGAGGTGATGCGCCGATACAGTGCGGACACGCACGCAGCACCGAGCCGGGCCAACGACGAGAAGGTGCCAGCGGTGCAGGCGGAGTCCTCGTCGACCTAAGCTGGGCGGGCGCCGTCGGCCCACAGTCAGAGCGCACGACTCCACGCTGCGGCCGACGGCGCACCCCCTGTCACCTGTGCAACCGCTACAGCCGCGGTGCCACAACAGCCAGGATTCCCCGGCCATGTACGTCGCTGCGGTTGTCGCGCTCGGTCGGTGGCATCGCGTGCAGGCCACCCGGTTTGGCAGTGAGGGCTTTTGCAAAAGAGCGGGCGCCACTGCCAAGCCGAACTCCTCGCTGCGGTAACGCTTGCCGGCGCTTGCATCGCGGTACCTGTTCGCTTAGGCGGAATCGTCTTCATGACACCGGCTTGGCGCGGCTGACGGTTTCGCCGGGTGCGAGCCGAGAGACGAGTGGATGTGCCCCGGGGTCCGCGATCGCAGCGCATTGGTTAAAGTGCGTGCAGGGCCGACCGCGCTGGCCCGCGCCGTGCCGGACACCGACGCCCACGCCGTCCCCGGGTAGTTCACGGTCAAGGTCTGGGATCGTGCGGAGCGTGTTCTGTTGTCGTGCCCTGAACCCAAGAGGCGCGGAGCGTGGAAAGCCGTGCCGCACAAGGAGTTCCGGATGACCCGTGACTACTGGCGTCCTGTTGACCGGACTAAGTCCCCTTGAGGGGTTGTTCCGGGTGGCAAAACCGTCGAATTCTCGAATGTCGGTCGAAGGCCGAGACCCATTCGTATCGGTGGAAAGTCACTATCAACATCTCCGGGGCACTGGAGGCACTGGCTGTGACAGCTCGATCTGGCTCCGGCTCAGTGCTGAGATATGGCCTGCACCTGAGCGTTTGGCGTGGGCCCTGCAACTGGGTCATCGGAGACGGAAGACGTCCACGTCACCGCTGGATCTGGTGACGGCCAGCAGCTGGCTGTCGGAGCTGAAGGTCGCGACGGATGAGTCGTTTACACATATCCCTATCGGGCAGTCGGGGATCTTGGTGTAGCCAGCGAAGCTGTTGTCGCGCAGGTTCCACAGCAAAATCAGGCCCGCAGAAGTGACGCCAGCCAGCAGGGTGCCGTTCGGGCTAATCGCTACCGCGACGACGGGGGAGAATCTCAATGTTATCGGGCCGAAGAGTTTGACGGCCGAATGTTGTCCTGTGGTGTCTGCCAGGATGACGCTGTTGTCTGGTGCCGCCATTGCGAGCAGACGATCGTCGGGACTGAAAGTCACCTCTTTGATGGCGCGGTAATCGAAGGTTGTTTCCTTCCTCCCGTTCGCCAGCTGCCATATCTCCACGGCTGCCGGGTCGGTACGGGCGATGACGGCCAGGTGTTGCCCGTCGTGACTGATGGCAGGTTCGCCGACGATGGCGTCGAACGTCATGCGCGCGAGTACTCGTCCGCTCGGCACATCCCATGTGGTCGCGACATGTTGGTAATCGCGTCCTGCCTTCTCGTCGCCGATGCCGATCAGCACATGGGGGTCGGGGCCGAATACGAGGCCACCGGGAGTTATGTCCGTGTTTGCGAATGTGGCGACCAGTCTCCGTGTCGGCAGGTCCCAGATGTCCACCACGCGGTAGCTGTAGTCGCCGGAAGACCGCACACCTGCGGCCGCGAGTGTGCGCCCATCCGGGGCGATCGCGGTACTCGAGTACCAGCTGTCAGAACATGAGACTCGGGGGCAGGTGTTCCGCTGGTCGGGACAACCTTGATCGCCCGCAGAGCAGGGGGTGAGCGTGGTAATCCGGTGGTGGGTGCGGACGTTCCATAGTTCGACAGTATCGGCTGCGGAAACGATCAAGGTCTGGCCGTCAGGGCTGAACGCGGCTTCGGAGACGAGGCCGTTCATATGCAGCGCCCACTCCAGTTGTGCGGTGCGGTGGTCCGGCGTCGCCAGGCCACTGGATCCGGATGCGGTCGGCAGCAGCAGCGCGGCGATTCCGACCAGGGTTCGTATCGAGCGCGCCGGGCGGATCATCGCGGCGGTCCGTCGGATGAGGCGTTGAATCTGTCTCGATACCACTGGGCGGGGTCGACCGCCTTCAGGTCGGCATCGCCCGAACCGAAGGTGTATACCGCCTGGTAACCGGGAGCGGGAGCAAAGGAGGTGAGCCGGAATGGTTGTGCGCCGTCGCGGATAGTGAGATGGCTCGTTTTGCCGTCTTCGACCATCGTCAGCAGCAATTCCCACTCATAGGATCCGATTGACCGTGATGGCAGTGGACTCTGTTTGCTCACCTCGGCGCGTACGTTGATCACCGCCTGTTCGCCGCGATTGAGCGTCAGGTAATGCTCAGCGAAGAACGGTCTCGCATCCGGCTCGCACAGTCCGGCCTGTCCCCCGCTCGAGTTCGCCGTCATCAGGCCCGCAGCAGGATCGTCCAGGTACACGCAGCCGCTGACAGTGTCGTTCGTACCTTGCGCCGGAGTCTCGAAGAGCGTCCCCGTCACCGGTGACGACCTCGTGAGCACGCGGGGTCGCAAGTCGGTGATCACGACCGGTCGACTGCGCCTACCCTCCAGGATCAACTTCAGGTTGAAAACCCCCACCGATAACGCATCCGGATGTGCCGCCACCAGATCCGGACCGAAGTTCAGGTGTGGCGGGTGGTCCGGCAGCGTGCCCGGGATCGCATATTTGCCTGGAACCGTCAGAGGGGCGTCAGTTTGCACAACCACCGCGATTGGAGGGCCCGAACTGACCGCGGCGGTGATAGCAGGTCCGAAAATGGTGAGCAACAGCGTGATCACACCACCGATCACGCCCGTGACCATGAGGCTCAACACCGCCTTGCCTGGTGTCGCCACGTATGAAAGCGGACGCTTCCACTGCGGCGGCGTCGCACTCGCCACCGGCCTGCATACGGCTCCTGTCACGTGCACGCGTCGTCGAGCGGACCGAGCCATGTCCACCACTACGACTTCCGGGGCTTCTTCCCGGCCTGCGCCGTTCTCCGCAGTGGAGTCCGGGCCGTGTCCTTCCTCCGAATCCACCGTGTCCGCGTCGGGCGCGCTAGCGGACCCCGTCCTCGAACGCGCCGTGGTGGAACGAGCTTCGGCGAAGGCATCGGCCCGACGTTGCTTCCACTGGTCGAGTACCGCAGACGGCAATGGCCATGGTTTGCCACCAAGAGTGTGCAGGCATTCGAGGACCAGCAGAAACGACTCGTCCGTTCGCGGGATCACCGGATCGGGTTTGAGCCATTCCCCGATCGTGTTGGCAGCGACCCTGCGGTTCCTCCTGGCACGTATCCAGGACGAGATGCGCTCCGGAGAGGGGGCATTCGCATCGGCGTGGAGCTTGGCGAAGGCGTTGATGTAGTCCGCCCGCGTGAACCTGCGGCGGCCGGACTCCCTGCCCGTCACGGTCTGCTCTCCTTCTGACTCGGGTGACTCGGCGCCGACTCAACTGAGTCGAGGACCTTGAGAAACCCGCTCCGACATGCGTTTTCGATACCCTAGCCGAAATCGCGTGCTATACGGCGTCGAACCCGATCCGGCTACCTGGTCTCGACCACCAAGCCCGATCGGGAACGGAGAACCACTCCACATGTCCACCATGACCAAGGCCCTGCTGCTCACCACGGCCGTCCTGTCCGCTGGCATCATCGCCATCGCCGCTGGACTGCTCGCCCATGCCGACGGCACCACACTCGCCTCCACGATCCGCGCTGGCGGCCTCGGCTTCGGTGGCACCCTCACCCTGATCCTGCTCGCCATCACCACCTACAAAGCCCTGTAGCCCCACACACCTGCCTGGACTCACGATCCAGGCGCGACACCCCAAGCAGTCCGCTAGCGGGCGTGTCGAATTCCTGGCTCGGGTGCGGCCCTGTACGTTGTCCGGCGGGGCAGCCCGCGCCTGCCCGAGCCAGCCATCGCGGCCACGGCCAAGGTTCTCGGAATCGCGCTTCTTCCGTTGTGTCCTGGGAAGGAGCTTCGATGTCCGTCCATCGTGATGTTCTCACGATCGTTCCGCCCCGGTGGGGGAGAGTCCGCCCGAGGCCGGGCGAAGTGGTGCCGTTCGTGGTTGTGGACGACGCAGGGGCTGAAGTCGAGCCGATCAGCCTCTTCCTGCGCGAATTCATGGCTTGCGGTAATCGGTCTTCGTCTGCTCGCAGCTACTGCTACGCGTTGCTGCGGTGGTGGCGGTTCCTGATCGCCGTCGGCGTGGAGTGGAACCGGGCCACACCTGAAGAGGGTCGCGACTACGTCCTGTGGCTCCTTCATTCCGCCAAACCAATTGCAGGGCATCGCCGTTCGTCGGAAAGGATGGCCGGGCGGACGAATTCGGTCACTCGCAAGCCATATCCTGGGGACACCTACAGCCCCAGGACGATTCGGCACGCCAACGCGGTCGTCCATGGTTTGTACGAGTTCAGCATCGACCGCGCCAGCGGGCCGTTGGTCAATCCGATTCCGCTCCGGCATGGCGATCGGCGCACCGCGCATGAGAACCCGATGCGTCCGTACCTGTCACAGCAGCGGCTTCGCTACAACCCGAAGGTGCCGAAGCAGATGCCGCGGGCAATGCCTGACAGAGAGTGGGACCGGTTCTTCGGCGCGCTGCGCTTCGACCGTGACCGTGCGATCGTCGCCTTGGCGATCAGCACCGCCGCCCGCGCAGGCGAGCTGCTCGGCTTGCGCGTCTGCGACATCGATTGGGGCGATCAGCTCATTCGGGTCAGACGCAAGGGCACACAGGCCGAGCAGTGGCTGGCGGCTTCTACCGATGCGTTCGTCTGGTTGCGGCTCTACCTCAGCGAACTCGGCGAACTCGGTCCCGACGACGCCCTGTGGTGGACGGTGCGGCGGTACCGCAGGGCATCGCCACCAGCGCGGGCGCTGTTGAACTACGACGCGCTGCGAGCCGTCTTCCGGCGGGCGAATGCGGTGCTCGGGACGAACTGGTCGATGCATGACGCGCGCCATACCTGCGCGATTCGAATGACCCGGGACGGCAACCTGTCGCTGCGCGACGTCCAGACCGTTCTCGGCCACGCCCACTTGTCCACCACCGAGATCTACCTCGTGGAAGACGATGACGCGGTGATCAGCCGGGTACGCGAGCACCATCACACCCAGCGCCAGCCGCCGACACCACCGCCGACAAATCGATCACCCGCCGCGGGCTACGACCCGGCGGTCATGGACATCCTCTTCGGCAACAGAGGCGGCCGACGATGAGCACGATCATCAATACGGATCCGGTCGAAGTCGAACGGCACACCTTCAAACCGACCGACCCAGCCGTCGGGTTCACCGCGCCACACGTCCACCGAGCGGGTCCCTACGACACCTTCACGGCCGCCGAGGTGCTGGATCTACTGTCGACCTTGCCGTTCTGGGCGGACATGCCGCCTCGGGCGGCGTCGGGATTGCGGCGGCGCACTCGGCGGTTGCTGGACTGGCTGGTCGGCTTCGCCGGGGAGGGCTGGCAGGATCGCTGGTTCGCTGCCGACGGTGACAACATGCCATGGTCACAAACGTCCCAGGGCGACGCAGTATTCGGAGACCATCGCATCGACATCGTCGCCGGGCTGCGTCCGCTTCTGCTGCTCAGAGTGATCGCACCGGGATACGGATTCTTCCGCAACTACCGTGCCAATATCGTCTATCAGGAGACGCTCGACACTGTCCATCCGCCGGGCACCAGGGAACTCATCGCCCGCGCCTTTACTGATCTGTCCATCAACGGCCGTCACCGGCACGATGTCGTCAAATCGCTGGCGAAGATCGTCTTGCACACCGGCAAGCCGATCACCGATCTCGAACCCGACGACCTGTTCGAGCTGCGGGCCTGGTCGCTGGCCCACGGCCGAAGCGCAGTCGGCCTGCACGGAGTATGGGAAGTCGTAGTCGGTGTCGGCGCACTGCCGTTCGGCAGCAGCTTGCGCGCGGCGCTGCGAGAAGGACAACGGCCCACCGCCGAACTCGTGGACCGTTACCGGCTACGGCCCGGCCCCGTCCGCGATCTACTCATCCGCTATCTCGATGAGCGCCGTCCAGCGCTGGACTACAACACCTTCCGCTCGCTGCTGGGAGTGCTCGTCGGCACGTTCTGGGCCGACATCGAACGACACCACCCCTCGCTCGACACGATCGACCTTCCGGCGGAGGTCGCCGAACAGTGGAAACAACGGCTGCAAACCTGTAGGGGCCGCAAGGGCCCCACCGCCCGCAGCGTCTCCGACCAGTTCTCGGTGAAGATCAAGGTGCGCGCGTTCTACCTCGACCTTCAGCAGTGGGCGCTGGAAGACCCCTCGTGGGCGCAGTGGTCGGTGCCCTGTCCGATTCGCCGAACCGAGGTCGCCGGCACAGCGAAGAGCAAACGCGAAGCCAGTGCCCGGATGCACCAACGAGTCCGCGACCGGCTGCCGCACCTGGGTGACCTCGTGACGATCGCCGAGCAAGCGCGGCGAGAGGACACGGGCCTGCTCCAAGCAGCGACCACGGCGGGGCCCGGAGCCGGATTCGAGTACGCCGGGCAGTCCTATCAGCGAGCAACGACCAGGACATACGAGTGTGGTCCGTTCACCCGGCGGCTGGCGCACCCCGACGTGCTCGTAATCGACGTGGCGACCGGCGAACAGCTCAACCTCAGTGTCCGCGAAGAAGATTCGTTCTGGGCTTGGGCGATCATAGAAACGCTGCGTCACACCGGGATTCGACTCGAGGAACTGCTCGAACTCACCCACCTGGCGCTGGTCTCCTACACGCTCCCAGACACCGGTGAGACGGTTCCCCTCCTTCAGATCGTGCCGTCGAAGAACAATCAGGAACGGTTGCTACTCATCCCGCCGGAATTGGCCGCGGTCCTCGCCGAGATCGTCGCACGGCTCCGTGACCGCCACGACGCCGTTCCCCTTGTTCCACGTTATGACCCTTACGAGCGCACCACTGGCCCGGCGCTTCCACACTTTTTCCAACGCCGATACGGATGGCGGCGAGAAGTCATGAGCAGTTCCTACGTCTACCGTCTCCTCAACGTCACCACCGCGAAGGCTGGCATCGTCGATGTCAGCGGACAGCCAATTCGATTCCTGCCGCACGACTTTCGCAGAATCTTCGCCAGCGACGCCGTCAGCGGCGGCCTTCCGGTGCACATCGCCGCGAAACTGCTCGGCCACGAACACCTCAGCACAACGGAGCACTATCTCGCAGTCTTCCAAGACGACCTCATCCGCTCCTACCAGGCATTCCTCAGTGGTCGGCGAACCAGTCGGCCTGCCGAGGAATACCGCGAACCCACCGACCAGGAATGGGCGGAGTTCCAGCAACACTTCCATCTTCGGCGAGTCGAGCTGGGTAACTGCGGGCGCCCGTATGCGTCGCCTTGCCGCCACGAATTCGCGTGCATCCGGTGCCCGATGCTGCGTGTTGAACATCGGCAACGTCCGCGCCTGGTCGAGATCATCGACAATCTTCACCATCGCATCACCGAAGCTGACAACCACCGCTGGCATGGCGAAGCACAAGGACTGAGGACCAGCCTTCGCGCAGCCCAGGACAAACTCGCCAGCCTCGACCGCCAAGTCCCTACGGCCCTGCCGTTTCCAGAGGTCCGCCGATAGACTCCCAGCCGGAGTCAGGACGCGCACGCTCCTCGCCGCTGTCACCCCGCCCACGCCGGAGCTGGTGACGCCGTCGGCCAAGGTCCCTCGGGCCCGCGGGAGCTTTCGCCCGCGTTCTCACCCGACGTTGAAGGCGAGGCAGGCGTGGGCAGTCCTCGCCAGAACGGACGAGGAACCGTGCCGAAAGACCGATACTCCGCACGCCGTGAGCAAGCCCGCGAACTTGCAGCCGCCGAAGGCATCAAATACACCGAAGCGCTTCGCCGACTCGACCAGGCCGCCGAGGCAGGCAATGACGGCCAGGAGCCCGTAGTTCGGAAAAGCAAGAAGGTCGTGCGTGAGCATGCCGCAGCGACCGGCAGAACCTACCTCGACGCTGCTTCTTCCATCGGCGCCACCCCGCCGGGAGGAGTTGCCCTGGCGAGCGATCTGCGCGACAGCCTGGCCGACGGGCTCGAAGCGGCGGGATGGCCGGTCGTGATCGAGCATCACCCGGAGGCGACCGGACTGCGTTTGTATGCCGGGCCCGCGACGATCTCCGTCGAGCGACAGAACGAGCTGTCGAGTTTCACCGGCGATGAGCACCCCGACGACCCCGACACGTTCGACCTGTCCATGCCGCTTCGCGTGATCATGTGGGCACCGCTGGTCGTCGACTTTTCCGAGGAGTTGGGGAGGGTCGGCGGCGTCGATGCCCACGAGATCCCTTCCGGTGGTGGTGTATCCGGGATCATCGCTGAGATCGACCGCGTGGTGGGGCAGGCTCGTCAATGTGATCAGGCCGAGGCAGCCGTGGACACCGGCTGCGGAATTTGCGGGGACTCATACCCCGCACCGGCGCTGTTGGAGCCCACCACGACCAGGGTCGGCGTCTGTCCTGCGTGCGCATTCGACGGCGATTTGCTCGGTGCCCATCCTGCCCAACTCGCCTTCCAGCTCGATCAGGCCGCCACCAAGAACCTGGCACTCGCGGCTGGCTGGGCGGGAGTGCAGGCTCTGTTGTGCTGTCTGGGCGGCGATGAGTTCTACACATGGCTGAAGCGGGAATGGACGGCAGCCGGAACCGTTTTCGAACCACTGGAGTGGTGGCACGATCCAGGACAGACGTGGATCTGGCTGCCTCCGGCAGATCGCCGACCGAGCGCGCTCGCCGATTTCGGCTGCGGCGCCTGCCTCACACACATTGCCGCCGCGATCGACCAGGCCCACCCGGATCTGCGCGCCATCAGTCGCGCGAACCGAGCCGACGAGGTGAGCGAGTACCTCGAGGACGGCGAGAGCGATGATCTCGACGACGCGACGCTGGAGCAGATCTGGCCCGCGGCCATCGCCTACGCTGTCGCACTGCTCACCCAGAAATATGAACGCCCGACGCACCGCGCGCCCTGGCACGTAATGGAGTCATTCGAACTGGCCGAGTGGCTCGACGAACTGGAATCCGATCTCGACTACTTTCAGGTGGAATCCGTTCTGGGGATGGCCATTCCAACCATCCTTAATGCCCTCGACCCCGATAGCCAGGAAATCTGAACACATACACGCGGTGACCCTTGCATGACGTGTCAGTACCGGGTGGCATCGTTGTCGACGGGACTCGATCCGAGACGCTGACCCGCATGTATGGATTTCGATGCCCAGCAACAACTTGCGCCAATGGTGGCACATCGACAAGCGAGGCGGCACCCGGCTGAGGTCGTCGCGGAGCTTCGCCGAACTCGTCGCGCGTCTCCAGCAGCTCGATGGCCGCGCGGATTCGTGATCAACAGCCGGGGCCAAGATCTCAGGAGCTGGATTTGTTGCGGATGTATATCGTTGGAGGTTTGCCATTGCCGGGATCGCGCTTCTGGATGTCGAACAGGCCAGTGGCAGCGATGAACTCACCGAATTTGACCTGCGGCGGGATCATCTCCCGCAAACCGGGAATGCGGGAGGAGGCGAGGTGCCCGACCGTGGCTTGGTTGGTCCAGCCGTCAGGGCCTGCTGCTTGCTGTACCGCCGCAGATAACTGCAGACACTGCTGAATACTCAGCCCGCCGCGGCTGGTCGGCTCCCCGTCGGCAGGCTTGGGTTTCGTCGCTGCATGGACGTCTGATGGAGTATGCGGCCCAGGTGGGGTGAGGTCTTCCAACCGCAGAAACGCTGTGCAGGCAGTGGCAAAGGATGCCGGTGTCTTCCGTTCTCCGAAGCCATAGACGTCGCAGCCGGATTCGCGAAGGCGCAGTACTAGGCCGGTGAAGTCGGAGTCGCTGCTGGCGAGCACAAAGACCCTGATGCCGTTGAAGAGAAGTTCCATCGCATCGATGGCCATGGCGAGGTCTGAAGCGTTCTTGCCGGTGGTCCAGCTGAACTGCTGCACCGGTCTGATCGCGTGAGCGAGCAGAGGCGTGTGCCAGCCTGCCAGGTGTGGTCTGCGCCAGTCACCATAAGCACGTCGGATTTGGTGGCCGCCGAATTCCTGCGCGCGTGCCAGTACCGCACCGATGCGTGCGGCCGGTACGTTGTCGGCGTCGATCAGCACGGCGACCCGCGGTTTCCCTGTTCGAGCTGTGTCCCAACCCGAGCCGTCCCAGCGAGGAGCAGCATCGTCGCGACGGTGCTGAACAGCGGGCAGCAGCGGCCGTATCCACCTTTGCGCCGCTGTGACCGAGCGAGCGAACGCTGCGATCGGCGTGTCGGTTTTGGGTGTAGTTCGGCGGCGCAGCATCGAACGATTCATCGGGCGCTCCCGTAGCGCAAGTGCACCATCTCGGCGGTTGGCGCAGTGACCGCGGCGATGTTCCGCAGTGCAGGCGGGGCCGACTCGTCTTCGGCGACAACCTTGAGCAGGTGGTGTAGATGACGGCCGAGGTGGGCCATGGGTTCGGCAAGCAAGTCCAACTCCAGACCTGCCCACAGCCAGGCGACATGTTCGAACATGTCGGAGTCGCGCAACAATGCTCGAGGCGAATACTTGTCTGCCAAGTGCGGTCCGACCGCGGATTCGATCTCGGCCGCAGCTGCGCGGCAGGCACGGTGGACGGTGCCGTAAAAGTCGTCGGATGGCACGACGGCATACCAGTGCAGTCGTTCGCTGACATATCCGGCGGCGACGAAACCGCGGTGGCAATGCGCCAACCAGATCACGGTCGGCGAGGTAGGTGGCAGGTCGTCGATTCGGCCAACAGCGTCGGTCAGCAACTGCCGCAGCCGGTGATGGCCGCAGCGGCGAGTGATCTCGGCCTCTGGCCCGCCGGGCTCAGGCCAGTCTTGCCAGAACTTGGAGGGCGCCTCGAACTCTGCCCGGCGAGCGGCCTCGCCGTAGGTGATGCCGGGGTACATCGTCATCAACGATCGAATCCGCCGTTTGCGGTTGGCGAAACGCACCATGCGAGCTCCTCGCGGCACGGACCCACGCCCCGTGCCCGGATCTGCGCCGGAACGGGAAAGTCGCTGAACATAGTTGGTCTGCGGGATCCGCTGGGGACCTTGGCCGATCGAGGTGGCGTGGGCACTCCCGACCCGGTTGGGGCTCGCAACAGCCGAGGTGAGCTTACCGCCGCGCGGAGTGGTCGCGACACCGCACGAGTGACTGCCGCGCGGACGAGCGCATCCGGGCACGGTGACGCGAGTGACAACGTGGGGTGTCGGCTATCTCGTGTCCGGCGTCGTCGCTGCTGCATCTGGATATCGACGGCGCCGGTGCAGAACCCATGCAACGATCTTGTGCTCGTGAACTCATCGACTGTTGCACACGCCAATTCCCCAAGGCCGCATCGGCTCTGGTGATCGGTCCACAGAGTCATGGCCGCAGTAGAGATAACTGCCGGTGACCGTGAAGCTTTCGCTGACGCCGAGCATCCGGGCCAGATGATCTACAACGCTCACCAGCTCGTCCACTCCGTCGCGACTCTCGAAGTCGACAGCGGCACAGTGGCCCACGGCGACCCTTGTGTGGGTGGCGACGGACAGGCTTCCGGTGCGGCCGCACATCGGGCCGAGGGTCGGTCACCTGCTGTGTTCGATGAGGGCTGCCCGGACCCGCGCTGGTAGTGCGCTGGTTCGGGGGCCTCACGCAGTTGTTGGCCCTGCTCGCCGCGGACCTGTTTACTGTCGCTGACAGATCCAACCGGCGAGTGTGTCAGCGCCGATCAGGTTGGGGTGGGATGGGACGGCGGCGACGGTTGGCGCGCGGACGTGACAGGCGAGGGCGAGGGGATATGTTCGCTGGGTCTGTGTTGGGCCTGGATGACGGCTTGGCGGGGCGCTTGGTGGACTCGATTGCCGCCGCGATGTCGCCAGCGGTGAGGAACCAGGATCGGCCTGCCTTGTGTCCCGGTAGTCGTCCGGTTTTGAGTTGCTGTTCGTACCAGCGGCGCGACTTGTGTAGTGCGCGTGCGCCGACGTCGACGGGGTAGGTCGGCTCATGGGGCGCTTCGGGTTCTGGCTCCTGCGGCGGCATCGGCGGGGGGTTCGCGTCGTCGGTCATCGCGAACCCCCTGGCTCGCAGTGTGTGTCGAATGCCGGATGACAGCGAATGATCGGGCTCATCGGCGACACCTCTTTCACTAATCGAGAGAATTCCCTCTCACCATGGAAGCGCAATTACGATGTTGTGCGCCAGCAAATCTCGTCGTCGTATGCGACAGCAGATGTAGTTGACGCGGAGTAGTCAAAGTAGTCACGCATCGGTCGTCGGTTTCGTGGTGTTGCTCGCATCGATCTCGCCAAGCCTTTACCGGACATGGCCCGGGTGGGGTGGGATATGTAGGGCGATCACCGGTTTGGATGGCCGATACGCGCGGGGGTAATTCACTGCTGGCGTGTCGTTCCGGCGTGTCGTGGTTGAGTTCGATGGCTAGGTGGTTTTGGGTCCGGAGTAGGGCTTGCGGATTGCTGTGAGGAGCAGGATGTTCTGGGTTTGGGTGACGTCGGAGACGCTGAGCCGGTAGGAGGCGGGTTCACCGGTCGCGGGGTCGCGCACGTGCAGCAGGTCGTTGGTGTCGCGGCCGTAGGAGACGTCGGTGCTGGCCGACCACTGGCGTCGGAATTCCTTGACCGGCCGGAGCTGGCGCATGACGTCTTTGGCTTGTTCGGAGTCGCGGTAGCGGCCGAGGACGGCCTTGAGTGTGGCCACACTGTAGGCGGATTCGTGGGGCCAGTGGAGGTAGGCCGTCTGGGGTGCCGGGCTGAACATCCATACCGGGACGCAGTTGGAATCCTCCAGGCCCGGTGTCGCTGCTCGAAACGAGTCGTTGCAGGCCAGCACATTCCAGAGCGGGTCGACATACGCCGCGAGTATATGCCGATCTTCGAGGTCGTCGAGGTGGCTGATCATGTCGGCGTTGTCATGCACGCACTGGCGCAGATCGGCGACGGGCGCGAGTTCCTCAGCGGGGATGCGCAGTTCGCGTAGGTAGCGGGCCTGAATGGAGTTGAGCCCGTAGCCGGTGATGATCTTCTCGAGCGTTTCGAAGGTCGGTGTGTATTCGTCCTTCTCGATGTTGAACAGGTAGGAGGGGCTGATTCCGTGGCGCTGCTGTGCGCCGAAACGGGACAGTCCCAGGCCCTCCCTGATCAGTCGTAGCGTGCTGCCCAGAGTCGGGATGCGGGGTAGTGACCCGCCACTGGTGTTGTCGGATGAACGGTCTGCGGGATTCCGGGTCATGCGGAGTCCCCCCCTTTCAGTGTCTTCCTCTATGGTGCGAGCGGAGATACGATGAATGGTTGCCCCCAAGCTGATGCCATCGTTCCTACCAGAACGTGCAACCCTCGGCAAGAAGTCTGCACCTGAGAGATCGCAAAGAGATTGCTGGCTGCTGGGGACATCCGTCGCCTCTCGGTGGCGAAGCTCCCTCTCGCACAGCGGATTCCAAAAAAGTTTCTTTCACGATCAGATCGTGAAACATGCGGCAAACGCCCTGCGTACCGGCAGAATAGCAATTTGACACTCTCACCCTCACCTAAAATTAGGAGAGTCGAAACCCTGGTATTCCAGCAGGTTTCGAGGTTTGGATGGAATAGCAAGTCCAAACCGATTGAGAGGAAACCACATTGGACCCCTTGATGATTCTGGGTTGGGTGAACACCGGACTTTCGGTGCTGTCCAACGGTCTTTCGGTGGCAGCCCAGGCGCTGGCGCTCATTCTGCCCTTCATCTGACGCGATTCGCCTGAGAAGCGGTCTCCCAGAGGCAGATTCGTCTCTGGGAGGCGCGCGAATCATCGCGCCGTCGTGCGCATTCAATCAGTAATCCCCATTCCGCCCTGATTACCTGAAGGGTCTTTTTCGGCATGCCCAAAACCAGGAAAGCCAATCGATTTCGTATCTCCACTGCAGGCGCGCGTCAGGCGCGAAATCACGTCAACGTCACCGTTTTCCGGGGCAGTCGCGCTCTGCTGGCGGGAGCGGTGCCCATCGTGATAGTGCTGGCGACGGCAGCGTCGGCGCACGCTGCCGACACTGGCGCTGCCATCGCTGATCAGCCCGGTGTCACTGTTCCCGCCCAGCCGGGAACAATCACACCACCGCCGCCAGCACTGGAGCCTGAACCTGTGCCGGAGCAATCTGCGCCGACACCGCCGGTGTACTACACGCAGCCGCCCGAGGTGCGTAACAACGCGTCCTCGCGTCCGATGCCGCCACCGGATGGACCGGTGGAGCCGGTCCGGATCGAGAACCTGCATCTACCGGAGCCTGTTGCGCCCGTCGCGCCGATCGAGCCGCCTACGGACACGATCCGCGTCGGGCTATGGCAGGCCCCGCGACCGGAGTGGCTGCCGACGGAATGCGCCGATGCGATCAACGATGTCGCGGCAGGCGCGGAAGCACAGGTCGCGACCGCCTTGGACTCGATCGGTATTCCCGCTGGGCGTTCGGACAGGGTCAGCGGCTCTACGCTCGCCGGTGCAGGGATCGGTGGCGCTGCCGGTGCCGCAGTCGTCGGTGGCCCGGTCGCGGCCGTGGGGGCGGTGGTCGGTGGCCTGATCGGCGGCACGATCGGTGGGATCGCGGGAGCGGCACTGGGCACGGTGGTGCCGGTGCCGGTCATCGGCACCGTGACCTCCGGCGTATTCGGGACCGCGGTCGGTGCCGCTGCTGGTGCGGCTGCTGGTGCCGCGATCGCTGGTGTCCCGGCCGCGGTCGTCGGCGGGCTCGCCGCAGGCACGGTCGGCGCGGGATTCGGCGCCGGGGTCGGGGTCGGGCAGCCATGAGTACCGCGACGACCCACCACGCGCGCATCCTCGCCGCGGCCGCAGCCGCGGCCACCGCGATCGGCCTCGCCGGGGCCACCACCACTACTGCTGGTCCCGCCGCAGCGGTCCCGATCGGCCCTGGATGCCCCGCGCTGTACGTGCTGGGAGTCCAAGGCACCGGCCAATCCTCGCCAACAGCGGACCCACTCGCCGATACCGGTGTCGTCGGAGCGTTCATCGCACCGGTGCTGTCGGGGGCTCCCGGTCTGGTGCAACGCTCCTATATCTCCTACGGCGCGGGGTTCGGTGGCGCGGTTCCCGGCGGTGGCCGCGATCCCTATGTCGTGTCGGTGACCGATGCCCGTAGCCAGCTTGATGCCGCCGCGGCGCAGATCGCCGAGACCTGCCCTGACACGATGATCGCTGGTGTCGGATATTCCCAAGGCGCGCAGGCGGTTTCGAGCTTCGCCCGCGATGTCGGTGCAGGTGTGGGTCCGATCGGGCCGGAGCGTGTCGCGGGGATCGCGTTGTATGCCAACCCTGATCGCGCACCGGATGCGCCGATCTTCCCCGGCCGGCCGGGACAAACGGTGCCCGATCCCGCACCGGGTACCAGCGGTGCCGCGGTCGCCGGGGTTCAGATCATCAACCCGCCCGCGGGTGGCGGCGGGATCGCCGATGGCGCGACCAGTTACGGGGCCCTCACCGGTCGGGTCGCCGACATCTGCACCGATGGCGATCTGGCTTGCTCGGCACCGGATCGTGCGGCGCTGCTGCGCGTCGGCGCGGAAATCGCCGCCCAAGCCGACCTGCGCGACCCGTTCGCCGCTATCGGTTCAGTGGGTGCTCTGTTGTCCTCCGTGTTGGGGGATGCCTGGACCACGGTGGTACTCAACGACTTTCAGGTGGGGGGCGGCAACGTCGACTACGCGCCGCAGTTACCGCTGGCGGCCCGGTTGATCGACGCCGCCGACCCCCGCGTTCCGGCCCCGAACCCGTACGACATCGGTGCGGCGGCGGCGCGGTGGAACGAGGTCACCGCCACGGTCGCGGGCAACCCGATCGGGTTGCTGCCCAAACTCGCCGGCCAACTCGCCACGGCATGGGGGCAGTTGGTCGCCGACAACGCCGACCTGCTCAATCCGGCGGTCTGGGTCCGCTTCGTCGACACCGTGTCCCGCCACAACAGCTACGCGATCAACGGCCAGCTCAATTCGGGCATCGCCTGGATGGTCGCCCTCGCCCACGACATCGCTGGGAGCAGATGACATGACCGACCCGACCACCGTTGATGACTTCTACCGCAGCCCCGCGCTGGACTTCACCCCGTATCCGGGCGAGATCCTGCGCCGCCGCGCGGTCGCCACCCCGGGCCTGCACGGCGCCAACCGGGCATGGCAGCTGGTGTATGCCAGTCGAACGGGGTTGCGCGCCCCCATTCCGGCGTCGGGGATCGTGATCACCCCCGATATCGCCGAGCTCGCCGGGCCCAGCCCGATCCTGTTGTACTGCCCTGTTTTTCATGGACTCGGTGGGCGATGTGCACCCTCGCAGCTGCTGGCAGGGGAGGGAACCGAACCGGAAACCGGGTTCATCGCCACCGCACTGGAACGCGGCTGGACGGTCGCGGTGCCCGATGGGTTGGGCCTGGGCATGACCGGGCTTGGGCCACACCATTTCCTGGCCGGGGGCGCCGCCGCGCACGCCGTGCTCGATCTCGCCCGCGCGGCGCGTGCGCTGCCGGAACTCGGAGCTGCGCAGGCTCCGTGTGTGGCGTGGGGTTATGCCGATGGCGGGCGTGCCGCGATCTGGGCTGCCGAACAGCATCCCGTCTATGCCCCGGAGTTGGATTTGCGGGGCGTCGCCGCCGGTGCCGTTGTCGCCGACCCCAGCGCGTTGATCGGTGAGATCGACGGCGGCCCGTGGGCGGGACTGGCGGTGGCCGGCCTGATCGGCCTGAGTCGCGCGTATCCGCATCTGCCGATGCGACACCTGCTCACCGACGAAGGCCACGCCACGATCGAGCGCGCCCAAGAACTCGACGCGGCCGAACTGCTGCTCGCCTACCGCAACACTGCCTTGGGGCCCTGGTGCGAGCGCCAGGACCCGTGGAACGACCCGATGTGGCGCTACGCCCTGGCGAACGAGACCAGCGGCCGTGTCGCCCCGCAGGTGCCCGTGCACCTCTACCACGGAATCGAAGACGTCCTCGTCCCGGTGGCGATGGGACGGCACCTGTTCGCCGAATACCGCACGCACGGAGTCGATTTGAGCTGGCGCGAATACGCGAGCAGCCATATCGGCGCCGCCACCGATGGCGCCGCCGAAGCCGTCGCCCGCTTGGCCAATTACCTGCTGCGGCGCCCTGCCGCCGCCGGACCGACACCACCAGCCCCGCAGACCACCTGAATCGCCTGCCCGCACCTTGCCTCCCTCGCCGGGGTGCGGGCAGGCCCCCGACCAGAAGACAGATCGAGGTCGAAAGCCCATGCACACCACCAAAACACGAACACCGCAGCGCATCGCCGCGACGGTCCTGACGTTGGTCACCGTGTCAGCGGCCGGTGTCAGCACAGTGCGTGCCGATCCCGGTGTCCCCCTGGGCGCGAGATGCCCGAGCCTGTATGCGCTGGGGGTGCAAGGCAGCGACGAAGCCGCTCCCGACACCGCGATCACCAGCGACTCCGGCGCACTCGGGCAAGTGTTCGGTCCCCTCGCCGCCGCGGCAGGAGATCTTGTGCAGCGCGCCTACGTCCCCTACGGACACGCACCTGACGGGACCGCACTGCCCTACGATGCTGCGGTCACCGCCGCCACGGCGCGGCTGGAGCAGATGGCTGCCGAGGTCGTCGGGCGCTGCCCGGCCACGAAGATCGCCGTCGCCGGATACGCCCAGGGCGCTCCCGCGGTCGCACAGTTCGCCCAGCGAGTCGGAACAGGCAACGCAGCACTCGGTGCCGATCAGGTGGCCGGGATCGCGTTGCTGGCCAACCCGAACCGCGACACCAACACCCCCGTCCTCCCCGGCCGACCGGACGCCACCACCCCTTCGGCGGCACCCGGGACGACGGGGCACAACGTCGCCGAGATCGCGCTGCTCAACCCGTCGCTGTCAGGAGCCGGTATCAGCGCCGCAGCGCCATCGGGGGGTTACGGGGCATTGACCGGCAGAGTCGCCGACCTGTGCGTAGCGGGGGATGCGACCTGCGATACACCCGCCGCAAGCCCCCTGGCCACCACCGCAGCGAATATCGCCAACCGGTCGGACCTGCGCGACCCCATAACAGCAATATCCACGATCGCCCAAGCCTTGTCGGCGACGGTCTACACCACCGCCGTCAACGTGGTCAACGAGGACCTGGCCGGTACCAGCCTCGATCAACTGTCCTACCAACCCGCCAAACCCCTCGGGCAGCGCTTGGCCGAAGCCTCCGACCCCAACACCACTCCACCCGGGCCGACCGATGCTCTGGCAGCGTTGTTCAAGATCGGCACCATCGGCTTGAACGCCGCGCTCTCGGTCGCGCGGAAGGTGTTCACTCCGGCCACGATCACCGAACTCGCCACCGTCGGCATGGGCGACCCCGTCGCTGCGATCGCAGTGCTGGGTACCAAACTCGCCTCCGCGGTCGTCGAGCTCATTCCGCCTCAGACCGCCAGTCGCTGGGTCAACGACACCTTCACCGCGATCACCAGCACCGTCACCGACCACAGCGAGCTGTACACCCTCGCCGGGGCGGCCCAATACAGCGACACCACCGGCCGCCACGGCTCTTACAGCAGCGTGCCCGCCACAGCCACCGGACGTTCAGCTTTGGCCGCGACCGCTGACTGGTTCACCGCGCTCGCGCGCGACCTCGCCGCCACCGGAACTCCCTCGGCCCCACCACAATCCGCCCGCTCGGCGACAACGACCGCGCCCGCGACCACATCGAGCAGCAGCCCAGGCGCGCAGTCGGCTCCGACATCGAGCGCTGGGCCCTGAAGACCCCTTCGGGCGGAGCCCGGACTCCGCAGACGTACCCATACCCGGTCTGCAGATTCTCCCCCTGGCACCCCGCCCGAAGGGCCCGTGCATCGTCCATCAACCCCCACTGAGGAGGTGAGAACCCGATATGCCCAATACCCACACCGACGCCCGCCTTCAGCACGGCTGGGGATGGCTGCGCCGCAGCGAACCCACTGCACTGCAACCAATCTCGGGGGTGACCGACGACCCGGACGCTGGTGGCGATCCATGGCAGTGGATCAATCAACCGG
This sequence comes from Nocardia sp. NPDC049737, assembly GCF_040674755.1. NCBI lineage: Bacteria > Bacillati > Actinomycetota > Actinomycetes > Mycobacteriales > Nocardiaceae > Nocardia > Nocardia sp. NPDC049737. The sequence continues at coordinate 109,653 of NZ_JBFANH010000012.1, forward strand.
CTCCCCAGCCACCATCACCACGATCGTGGCGCACACGGGTGCCTCGGCGCGTCTGGCTAGGACTTGGTGCCGCACTCGGGGTAGCCGCCGTGGCTGTCGGGATGGGAATCAACTCGGTCGCCAACCACCCGGACACCGTGACCGCGATCCCTACCCTGACCGCGAGGCCTCCTTCGACCGCAACACCATCGGGGGGCGCGTGCGCCGGGCTGTCCGGGGCGACCGTCACCGACACCGCGGGCGACACCCACAGCCCGGCCGGAGTGATCGTCGCGTTCGAGCACGCCTACTACACCCAGCGCAGCGCCGAGGCCGCACTGCGTGTGGTCGCCCCCGAAGCCGGACTCGAGCCGGATGCGTTGGCGGCGGGCATTGCCTCGGTCCCGGTCGGTACGACGCACTGCGTCGCGATCACCCTGATCGCCGACGGTGCTGCCGAGGTCCACGTGGTCGAGTTGCACCCCGACGGGCAGCGCGTGGACTACCTGCAACTGATCAATGTCCGCCCCGACTCCGGCGGTGTCGTGATCACGAATATCCAGAAGCGGGGGTGAACGATGGCCGCGCCGCTACACCTGCACCACGACGACCGCACCGTCCGGACGCACCGGCTCGAACCAGGCACTATCGCCGCGCCGCAACGGTTGGCACCGGTGCGGGAAACCCCGCTACCGACCACCGCAGCGCACCCACCGCTGTTCGCGGTGCTCGGCGCACACGGCGGCGCCGCAACCTCGACCCTGGCGCGATGGTGGGCACCGGCCGCCGACACCGGCCTGGAATGGCCCGCCTCCCCGGCCACCACCCAACACGTGATCGTCACCGCGAGGCTGTGCATACCGGGCCTGACCGCCGCGGCCGAACGCTTGCGCGAATGGCACGCCGGACTGGCACCAGACGGGGTGCAGGTCATCGGGCTGGTACTGAGCGCGGCGCGCCCGGGGCGAGTCCCTGCCCTTGTGCGCCGGTATCGCGGGGTGGTCGCCGAGCTGGTCGAGCACGTCTACGAGATCGGTTGGCACGACGAGCTCATCACCTGCGAACTGAGCGAGCTGGCCCAATACGCCCCCTACGACCCGGCGCCGCCGCGCCGCTCCAGGCTGCGTGAGGCGGTTCCCGCCGACGTGCACCGCGCCGGAACCCAGATCATCACCCACCTCGCAGCCACCCATTCGATTGCTGCACAACCCGATTCGGAGACATCGCCATGACCACCGCCACTGCGGTCGGCGAGGCGCTGAACGTCCTCGCCCAACAAATCAACATCACCCCCACCAAACCGCCCGGGGCGCCACAGCTGATCAACCTGGTCAACTATCTGTCCTGGATCGTCATGCTCGCCGGGATCGCCGCCCTGATATACGCCGGCGGCAAATTCGGCTGGGAACGCTTCCACGGCGGCGCGGTGGAATCACCCAAGATCATCCTCGGCGCGCTCGTCGGCGGCATCATCGCCACCAGCGCCGGAACCATCATGAACGCCGTCGTCACCGGAAGCGCATAACCCATGCGCCGCTTTCGAATTCATCCCCAACCCTCCACAACCAACCGGCACAGCGCCGTCGACACATCCAGTCGCCAGGCCGACGCGCGCGGATTCACATCCGCACCGACCTCACGGCATGAAACTTTCGCAACCACCCCGACCGACGCCAGCTCGTTCACCGTGGACGCACCGGACGGAATCCGGCTGTCAGCCAAACGTATCGGTCCATTGTCGGCACCGGCGAGCGTGGTCTACGTCCACGGCATGCTCACCAACTCCGCCTACTGGAGGCCGCTGACCGAGCACCTGCACCAACGCCTCGACGGCGGTATCGCCCAGATCACCTTCGACCAACGCGGACACGGTGGCTCCGAGCACACCGGTCGGGGGGCGCGGAGCACGTTGCCGACGCTCGTCAATGATCTCGACGCGATCGTGGCTCAAGCGCGCGGCGCGGTTGTGCTGGTATCGCACTCGGTGGCGTCGCTGTTGGTGCAGGCGTGGGTCGAGCAGTACCCCGAGCGCGCTCGTGCTCTGGCCGGCATCGTGATGTTCAACGGCTGTCCCGAATTCCCGTGGATCCCAGCCTCCGACGTTCACGACACCGGGCGGCGCTCGAGGCGCCGCAGGAGTCAGCTGGTCGAGGAACTGGTCAGCTACCTGCACGAACCACCGGCTCGCTACGGCCTACCGCGCCGCAGTGTCTTCGCCAATCTCGGTTGTGATGCCAACCTCGACGCGGCTCTGGCCGCCTACAGCAGCGTAGGGCTGAGCAGCGAGATAGCCAGCATCCTGCGCTTTATCCCGACCTGGGTGTTGACCGGCGAACTAGACCCGGTTGTGGCACCGCGCAGATCTCGGCACCTGGCCGAACACATCTGGGGCGACTACGACAGCGTCGCCGGTGCCGGGCACTCGCTCCCGCACACTCACCCAGCCGCAGCGAGCGAGCCGATCCTCGCCGCACTCGAGGTCGCCTACCGCACCCACCAGCAGGACGGCGGCTCACTGTGATCGCCAAACCCCTTCCTGCTCAGGTTCTTTCGCCTATCACCCAGTTGCTGGGTTGGCTGGCGTGGTTCGTGCTGCTGCTGTGCATCGCGCGCGCGGTGTGGGTCGGTGGGCTGCTGGCGATCCGGACTTACCGCGAAGAAGCCGTCGAAGGACTCCTCGGTGCTCTGCTCGGCGCGGTGTTGCTCGGCGCGGCCAGCTCCATCGCCATCGCCGTCCTACCTCCCACCTGACCCACACGAGGAGACCAACCCCGTGAACCCTTCCCGCGCACACCATCTCAGCGTCGTTGCTCTGCTGGCTTTCACCGGCCCCATCGCCGTGGCCGGACTGATCGCCTGCGGCAGCGCGAACCCCAGCGAATCCGATGCGACGCCCTCCACGGCAGCGGTCGCTGAACCGACCGGATTGCGTTGGCAGTCCTTTCAAGGTGTCGACCTTCCGGTCGCCGAACAAGGTCCCCGCCACATCGAGGCAGCCGTAGCCAGCGGATACGACCGCTCACCGGCAGGTGCCGCGCTGGCCGCGATCCAGACCACGGTCCGTATGTCGATCGCCACCGACAGCCAATGGCCGACGGTGGGCCAACGCATGCTCGCCCCAGGACCGGGCCGCGACGCCTGGGCCACCGCCCGCGCCCAGATCTCGATCACCGCCCCGATCACCAGCGGCGCACCGAAGGTCTTGGGCTACCAGGTCCCTCGCTACACCCTCGACGCCGCCGACGTCGACATCTACACCAGCCACCCCGACAACTCTGTCACCTGCAACCACACTCACGTCCTCTGGCAGGGCGAGGACTGGCGCCTGCAGGTTCCCGACAACCCGGCTGCCGCTTCGGTCATGGCCGTTGCTGTGCCCCCGGTCGACATGGTCGCGCTGACGCCACGCTGAGGAGGCCACCAGATCATGAAATCCCATCGCCTGCTGATCATCCTGCTCACCGGAATCACCGCCGTCGTAATCGCCGCATTCGTGTTGACGATCACCAACGACAACGGATCCCGCGAGAGGCCAGCCGATCCCGGCAGCACTACAGCTCCGACCGAGCGAACCTTTCCTGACCTGCCGCCGAGCACCTCACCGCCGACCACGGACCTGTTCGGCAATCGCCTCGAGGTTCCACACGACGAATCCGGTGCCGTCCTTGCACAAATCCCCTCTGATCGGGCCGACCGCACCCGCCCGGACTTTTTGACCACCGCGCCCGCGCGGATGCAGTGGCAGCGCGGCTGGGGTGGAGCGGCATTGCCTGTCTCGGGCAGCGACGGACCGGGCCGGATCCAGGATGGGATCGCGACCGGATTCGCCCGTACACCCCAAGGCGCGGCGCTGGCCGCGGCCGACGCGTTGGCCCGCGCTCTAGCTGCCCCTGAGAGCGTCTGGCAGCAGGTCGTGCGCGAACGTTATTACGGCGGCGGTCAACCGCTGCTGGATCGCTTCGCCCGTTCGCGTGAGCGCACCCGCGACGCCGCCCGATACGTCGTGGTCCCCGACGGCGTCCGAATCCAGCCCGGCTACCGAGACGACCTTGCAATCGTGCAATTCGCCAACCGAGGCAACCTCGGCTACACGATCTCGACCTGGCCGATGGTCTGGATCGACGGCGACTGGCGCGTCCGCGTTCCCGACAACATCGAAAGCCTCTGGGGACCAGGCACATCCACGGCCACCCTGGCCGAGTTCGGCTCATGGAAGTCCACGTCATGAGCCGAGCCCTTCTCCTCGCTGCCCCGGCCGACGCTTCGATGCCCTGGCGCTCGCAGCTACCGGTACCCGACGTCTGCGACATGCCATTGGGTCCCCAACAGGCATGCGAACAACTCGGGCAAGCCGCCACCGACGCGGCCAGCTCCGTCCTCGACGACATAGCAACCAAATTCGGGGCGGGCTTCGGCGATCTGCTGCGGTTCGTCATGACCTGGTGGACCGCGCTGCCGTCACCGCAACTGACCGACAACCAAGGAGGGCCCGGAACGACGTTGTCCGGGATCCGCGAATACACCAGCGGCCTGCAGGTGCTGCTACTCACCTGCGGAATCATCTTCGCTGCCGCACGCCTGGCATTGGCCAAACGCGGTGGCGTCGCGGGCGAGGCACAGGAAAGCTTCCTGATGCTGGCCCGAGCCATTTTCGCCTCGATGGCCTTCGCTGCCATCATCACCGCTGGAACCCGGGCCGGTGACGGATTCGCCGAGTGGGTGCTCTTCGACGCGTCCCGCGGCGATGCACACAACATTGTCGCCGCACTGGCCCGGTTCGATCTCGAGCACGACTCCGGATTGGGCACCGGTGTCCTGCTGGTGCTGTTCCTGCTCGGGATCATCAGCATGCTCATTCAGCTGGTGATGCTGGTTTTGCGGCAAGCCCTGCTCATTCTGGTCGTCGCCGTCATCCCCCTTGCCGCAGCTGCGTCGGGGACCGGGCCGGGATCCCAGGCGTACAAGCGTCTGCTGAGTTGGTCGCTGGCGTTCGTGCTGTGGAAGCCTGTCGGTGCGTTGGTCTATGCGATCGCGTTCACCGTGGCCGGGCGCGACCAAAAGGATCCACAGCTGGTGCTGCTGGGCCTGATCTTGCTGGTGATGACGGTGGTCGTCCTGCCCGCGCTGATCCGATTGGTCGCACCCGCGGTCGCGACACTCGGAAGTGGTGGTGGCGCGGCGGCTGTGCTGGCAGGCGGCGCGGGCGGTGTGGCGATGGCATCGCTAGGTGATCGCTCAGGCGGCCGCAAGGTCAGCGAGGGAGAGAACGCACCCGGCGGCGGAGGGGCATCCAACGGTTCGTCATCACCTGGCGGTGGTCCGGGTGGCGGTGGCGGTGGCGGCGGTGGCCGTCCGATGTCCGGTGGAAGCGGCGACAGCGGTGCCTCAACCTCCGGAGCGGCGAGCCCGGCCGGCGGTTCGAACGGCGGTGCGGGCGGTGGTGCACGGTCCAGCGGGGGCGCAGCCGCGCAGTCATCGAGCACGCCCGGTGCATCCGGCGCGGGCAGCGGTGGCGGGCAGGCGGCTGCTGGCGGTGCCGGGATCGCCGGTGCGGTGGTGATGGGTGCTCAGATGGCCGCGGACATGGCGCAGCGGGGCGTTTCGACGGTCGACAGCCAGACCCGTGATGCGACAGCGGGTGGGTTGGATCCGGATGCGTTGGGGCCGGGGGAGGTCCGGCGATGACTACTCGCATGTATGGCCGCTGGGAACGCCCCCGCTCGGCCGGGTTCTTTGGCCTGACTTGGGGTGTGTCCATGCTGGGCTTGGGCTTGATCATCATGGTGATGGTCGGGTTCATGATCACCCGATCGCTGTCGGTAGCCGCCGGTCTCATCATGGCCGCGGCGCTGGTGTTCACCCCCTTGGCCATCACCCGCAATGGCCGCACCGGCTGGGAAATGGCGTTGTTGCGGGTGCAGTTCGCCGCCGCCCGCGCCCGCGGTGAGCACCTCTACCAGGCAGGTCGCTTCTCGAAGATCCCGGGCATCGCGAAACTGCCGGGGCTGCTGGCTGATTCGCGGCTGTCGGAGTATGAGACCGCGGGCGGGAAACGTTTCGCGATGCTCCATATCCGACGCACCGACCATTACACCGTCGTACTACGGGTCATTCCGCGTGGCAAAGAGTTGGTCGATCAATCCCAGATCGACGCCTGGGTGCAGGGATACGGGCAATTCCTGGCCACCCAAAGCCGCGGTGGGGAAGTGGTCGCGGTGACCTCGGTGCTCGAGAACGTCGTCGAAACCCGTCTGAAACAGGCCCGGGAAGTCGCCCGCTTGGTCCGCCCCGACGCCCCGGCCTATGCCAAAGCGGTGATGCGGGAAGCCGCCGCCGACATCGGCGGGGTCGGGGTCCGGATCGAAGCCCGCATCGCGATCACCTACCGCGCAATCGGCAAAGGCCGCATCCGCCGCGACGAGGCCGAGCAGGCCCGCGAGATCGGGCAACGCCTGCAAGGCGTGCTGTCCCAGCTCGCCCGCGCGGGTCTTCCGGCGACACCGCTGCAGGCGTGGGAACTGCTCGGGTTGGTGCGTACCCGCTACGACTTGGCCGCCCAACGCGACGTCGAAGCCGCAGGCCCGGACATCACCGGCACGCAGTCGTGGGACTCGGTCGGGCCGGTCGCGCATCAGGACCGCTGGGATCACTACGTTCACGACGGCGCTCGCTCGATCACCTGGGAGATGGATGCCGCACCGCGTGGCGCGGTGATGGAAACGGTGCTCGAGGAGTTGCTGCGCCCGCGTGCGGACGTGCCACGCAAGCGGGTGGCGATCGTGTACCGGTTGCATTCGGCGGCCGAGGCCACCACCCTGGTCGACTCGGACTTCCGTGATGCGGTCGCGGCCGAGCAGACCGAACGCGGCATCGCCTCGGCGTCTGCGCGTATCCGGGTCGCCAACACCCAAGCCTCCCGTGAGGAGCAAGCACGCGGGGCGGGCTTGACCCGGTTCGGGGCGTTGGTGACCGTCACCGATCACCTCGATGGGGACCTGCCCGGGATCGAGGCGTCGGTCAAGGGGATGGCCGCTGCGTCGCGGCTGGGTGTGCGTCGCTGCTACGGCACGCAAGCCGCAGCGTTTGCCGCGTCACTGGGGATCGGGTTGATCCTGCCCGAGCACACTTCCATCTCCAAGCGGGTGTCGATGTGAATGGGTTCAGCCGCAAGTCTTCTCGGCCCGTGCGCACCGAAACGGTTGCTGGTGTACGGGTGCTCACGCCGGGGGCGCGCGCCGCGACCGAGGCGGCTGCCGCACAGCCCGGTGTGCGTGGTTGGCGGGCACGGTGGGCGATATCGAGCGATGATCATCGCCGCACCACCGCCGCTCGCCGCGCGCAGGATCAGGTCGGCGAGGGCTTCGACCGATCGCCACTTCCGTTGTCCGACCGCGGATATCGCGGGCTCGGCGGCGGCCGCGCCTCGGTGGTACCCAGTACACCGGAATGGCGCGCGACCACCGTGCAAGTCGCCGGGTTGTGGCCGTTCACTGTCGGTGCCAGCGCCCCCACTGTCGGCACACCTGTCGGCGCGCACTACATCACCGGCGCCCCGGTGCATTTCGACCCGATGTCGTGGTTCCTCAAAGGGTTCATCACCGCCCCGATCGCGTTCGTGCTGGGCCTCAATGGTTTCGGCAAATCCAGCCTGATCCGGCGGATGGTGACCGGGGCGGTCGCGGCTGGGGAAGTGGTGTTGTGCATGGGCGACATCAAACCCGACTACCGAGACCTCGTGATCGAACTCGGTGGGCAAGTGGTCGATGTCGGGTATGGACACGGCACCATCAACCCCCTCGACGTCGGCGCGCTCGGCGCGGTCGTCGAGCAGCTCACCGACCCTGATCAGCGCCGCCAAGTGACCGCCCGCGTCGAAGCCGGACAGGTCAACATCGTCGCCGGTCTCATCGAACTGGTGCGCGGATCACGGGTGGCCGACTACGAAGAAGTCCTTTTGGCCGCTGGGCTGCGCGAACTCTACAGCCCCGCAGGCGGATTCACCTATGAACACCCGCCGCTGCTGTCGAACCTGCTTGAGGTCATCTCTGGTGGCGGAGCGCAATTGCGCGAGTTCGCCGAAGAAGATGACGACGCCACCTACCGCGCCAGCACCAAAACCCTGCGCCGCTCACTGCGCGCGCTGGTAGAGGGCCCCTTCGGCGCGATCTTCAACGGACCCACCACCACCCGCTTGAATTTGGCCAGCCCTGCCGTGTGCGTGGATGTCTCCCGTATCCCCGAAGGCGACAACAAGCTGCTGGCGGCGGTGTTGATGGTCTGCTGGAGCGAGGGATTCGGCGCGGTCGCCGCTGCCCACGCCCTCGCTGACGCGGGTTTTGCGCCGAAGCGCACGTTCGAGGTCGTCATGGACGAGATCTGGCGTGTACTCGGCGTCGGTGAGTTCATGGTCGACCGTGTCGACGCCCTCACCCGCCTGAACCGCAAGTTCGGCACCGGCCTGATCATGTGCAGCCACACCACCAAAGACCTCGCAAGCTTCGACTCACCTGCCGCACAAGCCAAAGCCCTCGGGTTCTTCGAACGCGCCCGTGCGAAGCTCATCGGGCCGGTCGGGCCGGAGGAGATCAACCGCATCCGCAACGCGGTCGGCATCACCGACACCGAGAAACTTCTCGTCACCTCATGGGCTGCACCGCGCCCGCCCAGCGACGACGACCTCGACCCCACGCGCCGCGAAACACCACCGGGCACTGGCTGTTTCCTGCTGAAGACCGGCGAGGCCAACGAGCCAGGAATTCCGTTCCGTCTGGCATTCACACCGACCGAGCGTGCTGGGGATGTGCACAACACGAACCGGCGCTTCGATGACCTGCCCGGTGCGGGGGAGGCGAGCAGGTAATGGGTGCTGCTGTCGTGTCTGGCCGTCGCCGTGCGGGGTCCGGTTGTTATTTGCGATTTCCCGATCAGTTTGCCCCAGCCATCGGCGCAGATCCAGGCAGCGCACGGGATCACACGACGTCTGGAGGCCAACGCGCACCGCGTAGCTCGCGCACGGATCCCAAGGCTCACTGCCACCTCTACTACCGCTTTACCGACGGACACCGCGCCGGCCTCCGAGCACTCCCACATATCGAACAAAGCGCCAAACCGCGGAGAGGACACCACCCAAAACCGGTGGGAACAGCGATGATCCGCGCCGGTTACGACAGCGCGAAGCGCAAACGACCCCCGGAATCTGCAACCAGCGAACCGACCCAGCCCCCTAGCGCCAGCACCGGATGCGCACGAGAAAGGCACATCATGACCATCACCGACCCGCCCAGCCTGGATGTTGACACGTGGGACACCCCACGTCACCAGCAGCTCGACCCCACTACCAGAGCGCTTCGGAGAGCACTGTTCGGCGAGAACCGCGCCCAGCACACGCGGGTGCGCACGGCAATGATCGGACTTGGCGACCACCCGATCCCCGGTTCGACTCATGACGCCGAGGTGTATCGCAGCTACGCCATGTTGCGGCGAATCGTCGATGACCTCGGAGGGTCCTCGCGCAGTATCGCTGCCGACCCGGCCCTGCTCGGCGCGGTATTCGATTGGGCAGCGGTTGCCGCTCCGCGCCTGCTGCCCTTGTTGTCGGGGCACTTCCGCCTCGTCATCGGCGGTATCGAGACCCTGGGCGACGGCACCCTGTATCAGCAGCAGTGCCTGGCCGAGCTCGACCGCGCCGACGCTATCGGCGCGCTCCTGCACACCGAACTCGCGGGCACCAACGGCACCGACATCCAGACTCTGGCGATCCGCCAATCCGACGGAACATTCCTGCTGCGCACACCAGTCGGCGGAGCAGTGAAGTTCATGCCGAACGTCGCCGAGGTTGGTGTCCCGAAAACAGTGATCGTCACCGCACGCCTGCTCGTCGACGGCGTCGACGAAGGGATCTTTCCCTTCCTGCTGCGGCTGCGCACGAGCGCAGGACTTGCCCCGGGTGTCCATGTTGCCCGTCTTCCGGAGAAGGCCTGGGCGCCGATGGACAACGCGATGATCTTCTTCGACGATGTCGTGGTCCCTGGTGATGGCTTCCTGGGCGGGGATTGTGCCCGCTTCGTCGGTGGCCGCCTGGTGTGCGAGCTGTCGCTCGGGCAACGGTTCCACCGCACTATCAGCCCCCTGCAAAACGGTCGCAGCACCCTCGCCAGCGCCGCGGTCGCCGGTGCCCGCGCTGGGATGGCGATCACCTGGCACTACGCCCGCCAGCGCCGCCCCGGCCACGGGCCCTGGATGAGCGAACGCGACGCCGTCCTGAGCGATATGACCTCCGCCGTCGCACAGGTCTATGCCATGACCATCCTTGCGCGCGACGTGCGCGACCATTTCAGTGATGCCGATGCCACCGGATCAGTGCGGGCCATGCTGGCCAAACCGATCATCTCCAACACCGCGCTGAATGTGCTGTCGGTCTGTCGCCAGCGCTGCGCCGCCCAAGGCGCGCTGCGGGTCAATTACCTCACCGATTGGGCAGGAAACGTCGAAGGCATCATCACGGCCGAAGGCGAGAACCAGGTCCTTCAGGTCACGACCGGCAAACTGGCCCGCCAAGTCGCGGCAGGGCGCGCACCGAGTCACATGGACATCGTCGGACTGCAAGTCTGCGAACCACCAACTCAGCATCCCTGGTGGCGACAGATGCTCCTCGACCGGGAAACCACACTGGCCATCTCCGCTCGCTCTGGTGAAACCCGCCCCGATGCGCTGGGCGCCGATTCCGCCGCAATCGAGCTGTCGACCGCGACAGCGGAACGACTCGCCGCCGACTCGCTACTGTCCGCCGCTGAACACACCCCCGATCGGCGGGCCCGAGCGCTACTGGAAGCCGTCGCTGCCGTCTACGGCTTGGAGCGAGTGCGCGCGAACGGCAACTGGTTCGCCTCCCACCACCTGCTGACCCCCGAACTCGCCAACCGAGTGGACGCCGAACTCACCACACGCCGCCGCGAACTCGTCCCTCGTCTGACTCTGCTGGTGGATGCCTTCGACATCCCGCCACTGCCCGCACCCATCGCCTCCGACAATTACGAGCTGTCCTGGCTGCGATACGCCCACTGGGAACAGCTGGCACATCAACAAACCCCAGCAGTAACCGGACACCAACAGCGCAAAACCGGTGAGACAAACCATGATTCGCCCACCTCATGACAACCAGAGACGAAACGCGTTGGCGATATCTCGCAGTGATTGACCTGCATGGATACCTCCTCGCGAGCGGTGGCCGCGACCGCGCTCGGGCTTCCAGTGGCGCTGCTGCTGTTGTTGCTGGTGATCATCGGCGCCGACCCGGCGCTGACCTGCACAACCCCGCTATCAGGGGGCGGGGCGGCGGGCGTTGGGGGCGCGACCGGTCAGTCGGTGGCGGGACTGTCGGAGCGGCAGTTGCAGCTGGCGCGCGATGGCGTGGCGATCGGCAAACAACGCGGGATGGGCGAGTCGGTGATCATCGCCGAATTAGCAGCCCAAGCCACCGAGAGCACCTTCCGGAATCTGGCCAACCCGTCGGTGCCGGAGTCGTTGAACTACGCCAACGACGGGCTCGGCTACGACCACGATTCGATCGGCCCACACCAGATGCGCGCCAGCGTCTGGGGATCCGTCGGCATCGGCAAGCTCATGGAGCCGGTGTATCAAATCAACTGGTTCTACGACCACGCTCAACAACTCGGTGCCACCGCCGAGCGGATGTCGCCAGCCGAACTCGCGCAGGCGATCGAACAGTCGGCACCGAACGCCTATGGGGCGCAACTGGAATTGGCGCGGCGACTGTACGGGTTGTTCGCCGATATCGACCTCGCCTCGATGCCCCGCACCGCGGCCGGGTCGCCCGCGGCGGGATGCGGGACGGGCTCGGGTGCACCGTTGCCGGCGCAGGCGAGTGCGTTCGGGCGGGCGGTGATCGAGTACGCCTCGCGCTGGATCGGCACCCCGTACGTGTGGGGCGGCGGCGACACCACCGGCCCGACCAGCGGCGGGTTCGACTGCTCCGGGCTGACCCTCTACGCGATCTACCAAGCCTCCGGTGGCCGGATCCGCCTGCCGCACTACACCCAAGCCCAACAAGACCATCCGAGCGCGCGAGCGGTGCCGTTCGCGGATCGGGCACCGGGGGACCTGATCTTCTTCACCGCTCCGGGAAAGACGGATTCCCATCACGTCGGCATCTACTACGGCCGTGTCTATTCCGGCCCCGACGACAAGACCGGCACCGAGATGCTGCTGCACGCACCCCAGAGCGGGCAAACCGTCACCCTGACCCCGCTCAGTGCCTGGGACGAACACCCGGACGTGCGCCGCTACGACGTTCCCGCGACCCCAACCCCCGACACCACCCTGGGAGGTCGAACATGAAAAACCTACCAAACCCTCTGAGCCCGCAGCGATCTGGTGTCACGCCGGAGATGGTCGTGCGCGTGCGCGCGGTCGAGTTATACGGGTTCACCAGCACGCGTCAGTTCGATCGCGTGGCGACTGAACACGGGTTCACCGACCCGGGCGGTTTCGAGCGGTATCTGACCGCGTTGCTGGTCGAAGCCGGGATCGACTACGAAGGACTGCGCCAGATCGAGGCCGCCCGCCGCGTCGCGCATCAACGACTGGTGGTGAGGGCAGCGCGGGGGCCACGGCTGATGTTGTGGTCGGCCGCCACCATGACCACCTTCACGGTCTGCCGCGCCGACGGACGAGTCATCTGGCACGATCTGTTTGCCCGCGACACCGTGCTCGGTGACGGTTCAGCGGCTGCGGAAGCCTCAGCGCGACAAGCGATATGGATCGCAGAGCAGGCCCGCGCCCAGTGGGGCGCCGATGCCGCGACCCTGCATCTGATCTTGGCGCGCAGCCGCGGCGTCGATCTGGAAAACCTGCACCGCGATGCCGCGACCGCCGGCCTGGTGCTGGACGTGGTCACCGATCCGGTGCACAACCCAGCCGCCGAACAATGCCAGCGCCGCGATGTCGTCGACTGGCACACCACAGACCTCGGTGGCCTGCTACACCCATCCAGGGCCTCGGCATGACCCGCACGACATTGCTGACCACGGTGGTCGCTTTCGCCACCTCGAGTGCAGGGTGCGCTGCGAATACGCCTACCCCCAGCGTGGAACCGCCCTGCCGTGCAGCGAATTTCGCGGCTCCCTTTTCTGTGGTGGATCCGTGTTCGGCCGAATCGGTTCTGACCGCGGCGGTTTCGGCTGTGTTCGGGTATCGACCGAGCGAGGACCCCGATCAGCGGATGGCGTTCCGGTCGGCACGCACGTTGATGGATCCGGTGTTCGCGCGGCGCGCCGAGCCCGCGGCCCTGGTGTGGGCGCCGGTGAGCGTTACGCAGTGGCAGCGGTGGCGCACCGACGCCACCACCATCGCGGTATCGGCGCGTGTGACCAGCGACGACCACCCGGCCGACGCCGCCACCACCGTCAGCCGCGTGCTCGCCGTCGAACTCGAACCCCGCAATGAGGCGCCGATCAGGTGGGTGGTGTACGCGCAGGCAACCCGTACCACGGCGGGATCGGCGTGGTTGCTGTCTGGAATGGAGGTTGTCGCATGAATGGAGATCCCGTCGAGGAATCCAGCCAAGGAATGCGGCAGGGTTTCGTCCAAGCCTTGCAGACCGCGCACACCACTGCTGCTCTGATGCGGGGACGTGGTGGGGAATCACGATCGAGGGCGGAGTCCGAGCAGCGGATACGCCTGGCCGACAACAAAGAGTTGCGCTCGGTCATCGAACACCACCAGCGCGTGTTCAACGCCGGACAAGCAGCGGAGTTGGCGCGGGAACTGAACATCGCCAAGGTCGATGAAGTGCGTGCCCGCATCGAGCGCGCCGACGAGATGCACGAGATGGAGCAGTGGATCAAGGAGCGCCAATCCGAACGCGCCGATGCCGACCTCGACCGCCGCGACGCAGCAGGCGAACTCGAACGCGAGCAGAACATCGAAATCCACGAGTGGAAGGTCGACGCCTACGCCAACCGCGAGACCCGCGCCGCCGAGCTGCACGAGCTCGACGTCGAATACAAGAACCTGCTCATCGAGAGCCGCCGCCGCGCAGCCGGTTTCAGCGACACCCTGAGCGCGCACGGAGAATCCGGCGAAGCGATGGCCTCGGCTGCGGCGTTCGCCGCAGCCAAAGGCGCCGAGGGGTTGTCCGAGGAACTCGACGACGAGTTCGACGCTTTCGCCGAACGGTTCGTCGAGGACACCGGCAGCGACTACAGCGACATCATCGACGCCGAGATCATCGAAGACTTCGACGATCCCGACGTGACGGCGGCACCGCTGAGCCAGGCATCGGCGCCAGCGATCGAGAACATCGTCGACGCCGACATCATCGACGATTTCGACGTGACGGTGGCACCGTCAAGCCAGGCGTCGACGGTAGCGATGGACGACATCATCGGGCTCACCGAGGAACTGAGTTTCACCACCCACCTCAGCCATGAGTTCGCAGATCTGGCGGGCGACCCGGACACCGACGCGGATGCGGGCTCGGACATCGGCGATGCGGTCGATGCCGCCGGACTCACCGGCGAGGCCCTGGCCGAGGACATGGATTTCGGCCCCGAAGTAGATCTGCCCGCGCCGCACGTGTCGCCGATCTCTGATCTGGGGATGCAGCGGTGACCGCGACAACGACAACAACCGTGGTGGCTTCTGCTGCAGGTGGGAGCCGGTGAGATGGATACACCGACCGGCCTGCAGGCGCATCTGCTCAAAGCCGTCCAGAACCTCGCCTACGACAACCACCAGACCCTTCAGCGCGCACGCCACACAGGTCCCACCAGCCCACCGCCAGAGGTGGTGGCGCAGTTGGGCATCAGCGACCGGTCCCGCGAACAGCTCGAAACGGTCGGGTTGGCGGTGGGGGTGCCCAAGGCGTGGATCGACTACGCCCGCGCCGCCGGGGAACGCGGCAGCCAATGGAAGCCGGGGCAGGTGATGCTCGGGTCCGGACAGGTCCAGCGCAGCGAACTCACCACGGCGCTGGGCCGGGAAGTCCGTGACCTACAGGACATGGCCGGTATCGCCGCCGCACACACCCGCCACGCCGAACTCGACAGCGATGCGGTAGCGCGGTTTCGGCGAGTCATGGGAATGACCTGGCAGCGCCTCGGCGCGGTCGCCCACGCACTTGCCTTGAGTGAAGAAGAACGCCACCAGGTGTGGCAACGCGGCCACCAGCATTGGTCGACCGCGGTCGCCGAGCAGGTCCGCGACCACAACGATCAGCAGCTGACAGCACGGTGGAATGAGGTCGCGGGCTGCGATTTCACCGCGGTCGCGATGCCGGTGATCGTGCTGCAAGCCGCCGGAATCACCCACGACGACATCGCCGCACAAATGCCGGTGTCTCCGGACCACATGGTCGAACTCGTCGTCGACGCTCTCACCACCGCCGACCGCGGTCCTGTCGCACCCATAGTGACCGACCCGGACCGCGCACCCGAAGCTGCCGCGATCAACGCCGCCATTGAGGCCGCCGGTTTGACCGGTGAGCTGCCCACAGCCCTCGGGCCCGCCGAGGGAGCGACCGAATCAGCGCCCGCGACCGCAAGCGCCGACCTCGACCACGGGCACGAGCCATGACGTCCGCTCTCACAGCGGTGGTCGCGCTGCACGATCCGAAAACGACTGAACACCAACCCTTTCCAACAGAAAGGCACAAGCACATGCGTGAACCGACACCGGAGGTGGAGTACCTGCCCAGCTGGAAGCTGCGGCTGCTCGAACGAATCCAGGACAGCGCCGCCGACCACGCCCGGATGCTACGACAGGGCTACCCAACCTATGAGCCGCACTACGGCAGCGGGGAAATCCCGCTGCAGAACTGGCGCACTCACCTGCGCGCCCTGGAAGCTGACCGCGAAGAGATCGCGACACACGCCCTCGCGGTCGGTATCCCGTCCTCGGCTATCGATCGGGCATACGCAGTAGGTCAGCGCGGACTGAGATGGGCCGACAGCGTGTGGTCCCCTCTCAAGCCCCGCGGCGAGGACGCGGTGCGTGCCCACATGGTCGAAGGAGTTGCCGCCGACATCTGGCAGCTCGAACATATGGCGGCGATCGCTGTCGAAAGGCGATTCGGCCGACCGCCGAGCCGCATTCAGCATTCACCCGACGCCACCGAAGTCGCCCAGTACGGGCGCAACATGGCCGCGTTGTGGAACCGGGCCAACAACGTCGCGCACGCGATCGAGTTGACCGCCCAAGAGCGCGCCGAGCTGTGGGGCCGTGACGAGGCGGGCTGGCTCAGGCTGACCGCGGTGACCGTGCGCTGCTACAACGACGCCGATCTGATGGAGCGGTGGCGCGCCTACGCCTGGCCCGGCATCGAACACGAGGCCCGCCGCAGCATCGACACCCTGCCCGTAGGTCAGGTGGCGGGGGATGAGCAGGGTGCGGCGCCACCGACTCCGCATGTACTCATCGACCGCGCCACCGAAGCCCTCACGGTCACCACACCTGCTGAGGAGGCCGCGCGCGCCGACATTGGTGATGCGGTCGACGCCGCGCTGCCGCCGGATCCCGTTGCGGCATGGGACGACGAAACGGGCATCGAACCCGATGCCCGTCCACCCGAACCCGGCTCGTCACCCGGTCACGAACTGTGAAGGCGCGCAGACGATGACGACCCCGGAATCGGAATTCTCAGCACCGCAGACAGTGGCGCAGTGGCAATCCCAACTGCTGCTACGCATCCGGCTGCTCTCAGCCGAACACACCCGCATCCTCGACGCCGGGTGGGAGAACTTCGAGGCTCTCACCACCGACGGCGACCCCCAGCAGGCGTGGCAAACCCATCTCGATGGGCTCGAGGCCCAACGCGAGCAAACCGAACAGACCGCGCTGACCGCCGGAATCGAACCAGCCTGGATCGCGGATGCTCGTGAACTCGGCATCGCCAGCACCCGCCCACGCGTGGATGCCGGGGTGCGGGCGAACCCGTCACGTGACAACGCCGCCCAGGACTTCTACATGGACATGCTCCACCTGGACCTGTGGCATCTCGAGCGGATGGCTGTTCTCTCCGCGGCCCGCGCCGACCGCATCGCCACCGGACGGTGGAGCTTTGGCACCAATCCCCTTGCCGCGGCGCAGTTCGCGCAGAACATGCAGCTCTACCACCAGCGCGTCACCGCTTTGGCGCATGCCGCGGAAATCAGCACCAGCGAAGCCGACCAACTCTGGGGAGCAGATGCCGAAGGGAGCCGACGACGACATGCGGTCCACCTCGAAACCTACGACGAACTAGCCCTGGTCAACGAATGGAACTCCTACGCCACAGTCCGTGGCGACCTCGCGATCCCGCCCTATGTTCCCACCGACCCCGCTACCGGCACCCCCATCGCTGGCGCCGAGGTCAGCCCGCCGACACCACAAGACATGATCGCCGCCGCCGCCGTTTCCCTGCGGGCCGAATTCGTCGACGCCGCCCTCGGCCGCGAGGGCGAACTCGATCCGGCCGCGATCACCGACGCCGTCGACGCCGCCCTCCCCGACGGCGAGCACACCTGGGAAGCCGAACCCGACTACAGCGACCATGTCAGGTACCCACCGTCACGTACCGACCTGGGCGTCGACCCGTATTAGCAGACCTCCACGAAAGAAACACACGACCGACCACCGATACCACCTGACGAACTCGTTTCACGCGCTGATGTCGACGCACTGGTCACGGGTACTGACCGGGACGTTCGAAACCGCACTGCCAGGGGACATCCGAATACCGCCGCACCGACCGTCGCACGACGGTACGCGGTCCACGCCTTCCCTCACCGGAGGTCGACGATGTCTGACACCACACCCGATTCCGTCATTCCGCGAGACGACCGACCACGGCACGGTCGTCACAGTGATCGGCGGGAGCAGCGATGAGCTGGCCCGATCCGCGACACGCAACCACCGATCCCGCCTACTACCACGACGCCGCCAACCGCACCGAAGCCCAAATCCGGGCCGATTTCACCCGCTACTACCAACTGCGGGAGATCGCCCCGCACGGCGAAACCCCCGCCCAGCAACGGGAATTCACCGCCCAAGCCGATGAGTTGGCCGCACGATGGGGCCGCCACGAATCCGTCGAGCACCGCACCCTGTGGGCACAACTACAAGCCGCGGTCGCCGGGTGGGAAGCGCGCCCGGAATCCACCCGCCGCGCCTACGACCGGATCACCCGATCTGTCGCCGACGGGGACCTCGAGATCGATGCAGTGGTGGGCCGCAATTTGCGCCAGGCCGCCGAAATCACCGGCCACATCGAAACTTTCACCGCAGGCTCCGACCAAGACGGCGCCCGCTGGCGACCACCGGACCGCACCTTTGGGCGCGAAGCCGAGCGTGGCAGCTTGCTCGACCGGGCTTTGGGTGGGAGCGCACCGGTCCTGACCAGGCTGGCCGAGGTCGACGCGATCATCGCCGAAACCGATCAGCTCCTCGACGCCGAAGAAGCCGCCGGGGACCTCGACACCGGCCGTGACGAACGCCTCGCCCGGCAGCGGGCGGCACTGCGGCAACTGCAGGACTCCACCGCAGAACACACCCTGCTGGGGCAGGCGTGGCCCGATTCACCCGAACAGGACCAAGCCCACATCGCGCGGCTGGAATCCCTGCTCGATGACGCCCGCGCCGCCCGCGTGGACGCCGCCCTGACTGGGGCACCGGTCGCCGACATCGAAGCCGTCATTCACGCGGGACGCGACGGCACCTACTGGCACGACAAACCCGGCAACTCGCGGGTGCTCAGCACGCCCACGGGCATGCACCAAGGGCTGAATCCAGTGCCAGCGCTTGGCGACCCGGCCGCACCGGAACCGAGCACGGACCCCGGCGGCGCCGAAATCGAGGAAGCCATCGGCGCCGCCCTGCCCGAGGTCGAGGTCGGCGAGTGGAGCGACACCGAGGTGAGCGAAGAACCCGCCATGGCCCCCACAGCGGGCGTCGATGCCGACATGTCCCGGTGAAAACCGCCCCCTCCCAATCCTTTTCACCCTCTCCCAAGGAGTTGATCATGATCTCGACCAGAGAGACTCGCCGCCGTACCAAACGCGGACTGGGCGAGGAAACCACACTGCTGCTGGCGCTTCTGGCGTTGATCGCCTTCGCGCTGTCGTTGTGGGCGGCGTTGAGCCTGGGCAGCTGGTGGGCTGGACTGCCGGTTACTCGCCACCCGGTGACCGCGCTTGTGCAGGTTGTCCTAGGCCAGCATCCCTGGCCCTGGCAGGCCAGCGTCCTGGCCGTCGTGTTCATCGCCGCTGCAGCTGCGGTGGTGGTCGCGTGTTGGCGAACGTTGTTCGCGGGCAGCGAGATCGACGCGGCTGCCCGCACCATGCAACGGCCCGCCGACATCGAGATGGCTCGAGCCCGCGACAACGTGATCGCCAACCGGCGGCTGCTGCGCGACGCAGATCCGCAGATCCAGGCGCTCAAAGGGCCACCACTGGGGAAAACGGTGATCGGTGGTGTGGAGCTGTACGTGCCTGCCGAACTCGGGGTGACGATCGCCGCGGGAACCCGTACCGGCAAAACCATGGCGTGGGCGATACCGGCGGTGTTGTCGGCGTGGGGACCGTGCCTGGCCACGAGCAACAAGCCAGATCTCTACCGGCACACCGTCTATGGGCGCGAACAGCGCGGCCAGATCTGGTTGTGTGATCTGCAGGCGGTTACCGGCCATGTGGAGTGCGGGTTCTGGGTGGACCTGCTCGCCCAAGTGAAAATCCTGCCCGCTGCCCGTAAGTTGGCGGGGTTCTTCGTCGAGGACGCGACCGGCGACAACGCACGCGTCGATGCCTACTTCGACGGCGGAGCACGCGAGCTACTCGCCTTGTATGTCTTTGCTGCGGCGTGCGCGGGCGGGGACCTGATCCACGCAGCCGAATGGCTCGGTCGCGACCAAGACCAGACCCCCGCACTGATCCTGCGCCACTACAACCACGCGCGCGCCGCCGAGCGGATCCTGGAAGCCCAAAGCCTGTACGCGCGACAGCGTGACGGCTTGTTCGACATGGCGCGCCGATTCTTGAACGTGCTGTCGGACGAGGGCTACGCCCGGCTGGTCACTCCACCGCGACGGGTGTTGCTGGCGGCGCGGGAGGACACGGACAAGAAGACCGGCACACCCCGCATTGTCATCGAGAAGACCGAACAAGCACCGACCCATGATCTGCCGGAGTTCATACCCACTGAGTTCGTCACCTCGACCGACACGCTGTATGCGCTGTCGATGGCCGGGCCGGACGGAGCCACACCACTGACCTCCGCGTTGGTCGGCCAGATCCTGGAAGCCGCCCTCGACGCCGCCCGCGCCCGCCCGGACGGACGGCTGGCCGTGCCGCTGCTCGGTGTGCTCGACGAGGCCGCCAACTGCGCCCGCATCGCCGAACTTCCGTCGTATTACACCTACGCCGGCGGCTGCGGAATCATCCTCATCACCATCCTGCAGGTCCTTGAGCAGGGCGAAGACCTATGGGGCGCCAACGGTCTGAAAACCATGCGCGCCCAATCCATCGAGGTCTACGGCGGCGGCATCGCCGCGACCGACTACCTCGAACACTGGTCAGCCATGGCAGGCCCCCACGATGTGGCTGAGCGCTCCCGCAGCCACGGCGCCCAGGGCATCAACAGATCCCTGTCTTGGCGCGCCGAACCCATCCTTGATGTCGCCTTGTTGGCGGCATTGCCGAAAGACCGTGCGCTGGTGCGTCTTCCGAACCACGGGCCGGTGGTGGTGCGCAAGATCTGGTGGTCCGACACCGAATACGCGCCCCTGATCCAGGCATCGCTGGCGCGGTTCGACAAAGCCGCCGACCAGATCACGCTGCCCGCCAGCGACATCACCGACGGCGCGGCGGGCGGTGAGCAGCCGTGACCGCGCCGCCCGCAGCGGCCAAGAAGCCGCCGATGCCGCCGAGCTACACCCACTTCACCGAATTCGCCGAACGCTGGTTGTTCCCGTTCGTCACGGTGCGGCTGGCCGAAGCCAACCGGGAGAACACCTACACCTGGTGCAGCAAGTGGTGGGCACACCGCCCGGTCGCGGTGCGGATCGCGCACCTGCATGCCGCGTTCGAAGCGCAGCGCCGCGCCGGTACAGGTAATGGGTTCAGCACGTTCGTGGGCTCCCATGTCGATGCCCACGTCAAAACCATGCTCGACGCCGCCAACGGGCCCCTGCACCGCTGCACCCGAACCACCCACGTCGCGACACCCTCCCTGCCGTTCGACCCGGTCCCGGCCGGGTGGTTCAAATCCACCAAGCCAGCCGGCGGGCAAGCCGGGGGCAGCGATGCGAAGGGGGAGAAGAAGGGGCCGCCGCCGCGGTTCGCCCATTACAGCGAGTTCGTGCAGCAGTGGCTGCTGCCGGTCACCGCGGTACGTCTGGCGGGCAACGGCCGTGAGGGCCAATACACGTGGTGTCGCCAATGGTGGCGCCACCAAGGCGTGACCGTTCGCTTCGCCGGGCTGCACAAGGTGTTCGAAGCCGCCCGCCACGCCGAGGACAAATCCGCGATGAGCAGCCTGTTCGTCCGCCACATCGACCCACACCTGCGCCACATCCTCGACGCCGCCAACGGACCGCTGTTCCGCTGCACCCCCGACACACACATCGACACCCCCGGCGTGCCCGCGGCACCGATCCCGGCCGCCTGGTTCGGCGCCCCCGGCGCGAAAACACCCATCGAACGCCTCGGGTTCGGCCCCGACTTCCGAGCATTCGGCGACCTCAGCGTTGATGGGGCCAAGTCGTGACGGCACCGACGCGAGCACAGGTGAGGGTACTGAAATCCCTGCAGAACCAGACGGTGGTCCTGAACCAGATGGTCGTTACCGCCACCACGCGTCAGCAGCAGACCGGTCAACCCCCACCGGAGTCGTGGTTCCGGGACTATCAACCCCGCGCGATCGCGCGTGAGGAACTGATCAACGCGGCCTTTGCCGGCGGGGTGCCCCGTGCGTGGATCGACCACGTGCGCGAACGCGGCGACCGCGGAATCGGTTGGCGCGCCGACCTATACCTGCGTGCTCCCGAGGCGACCGATTGGGAGCGCATCCTCGGTGACCTCGATGCGGACGTACAGCGGCAGCGGGAATGGCTCGCGCTCAATGCCGCCCACAACACGATCAGCCCAGCCACCGACAGCGCTGCCGCTCACGATGTCGACCGCAACCTGCGCGCCCTGCACCACCGGACCACCGGGGTAGCCAACCTGCTCGGCCTCACCACCGAACAAGGCCATCAACTCTGGGGCGACGCCTGCGACTGGGCCCACTCCGCGGTCGAGATGCTCGATGATGTCCCCGCCGAACAGCTGACCCAGCGCTGGCAGCAGCTCGCGCGCACCGACACCCGCGCCTACGCACTGCAAGCCCACGCACTCGCCGCCGCTGGGATACCGACCTTGACTGCGGCAGCGTTGCCCTCCCACGCAGAGTTGGTCCCCGCGATCAGAGCTGGGCTCACACTCCCACAGCCACTGTTTCGGGCGGCCGTCACGACCGGTGAGGACATCGACACCGCGATCGACGCCGCAAACCTCACCGTCGACGGTGAGGTTGATGTCGAAACCGGTAGTGCAGCAGCGATGTTCAGCGATGGACCCACCACCCACGCGTGTGTCTACGAACCCGTGGCAGACATCGGTGCGCCGCAGTTCGTGGCGCCGGGCGAGGGATACGAACCATGACCACGCCCGGATCAGGCACGCGCAGCGGGGATATCCCGCCCGAGCAGGCGGTGCTCCTGGCCCGCATCCACCAGTTGGCCGCCGCCGCCAGCGGACTACGGCACGCCGACCATACCGCTGACCCAGTTAGCACGCCCAGCACACCGGTCCTCGAGCAGCTCGCCGCGATCGACCGCGACCGCGACCTGACCGAGATCACAGCCCGCGCCAACGGTGTGCCCGCGAGTTGGGTCGATCTCGCCCGACGGCTCGGGCACACCGGCCGGGCATGGAGCGATGACCAGTTGCTCCCGACACCGCGGCCGGTGGCCGTGCGCCGGAGCGTCCAACGCGTCCTCGACGACACCGGCCAATTGGCCGAGATGGCCGCGATCACCGTCATCCGCGAGCACCTGCTCACCGCCGCCGGGATCACCGCCGAGCCGGACCCTGTTGCCGCACAGCAACTCCGGCGAAACATGCAAGCGCTGTGGACCCGCGCCACCGCCACGGCCACCTCGATCCGCATGGGCCGCACCGAGCGTGCCCACGCATTCCAGGCCGCAATCGGTGCGGTGGACGCCCATGTCGAACGCTACCGGCACTACAGCCTCGACGACCTGGACGCACAGTGGCGCACCCACACCACGACCGCCATCGCCGATGGCGTGCGGCGCTCACTGAAAAGCCTGCGCCGCACCGACCGCACCACCACCCCCAGCAGCGACGCCGAGATCGAGAAACCGCCGACACCGAACGCCCTGCTCGACCACGCCCACCGCAGCCTCGGCACGACAAACACCGATCACACCCAGGCCGGAGCCGAGATCGACGCCGCGGTCACCGACGCGATGCCCGATGCGGCGACTCACGGCTGGGACACCAGCACCGATGTCCGCGACAGCGCCGCCACCGCCGTCCACGCGCATCCGGAGGCCGGACCCGATCCCTAGCCGATCCGCAAACCGAATGTGTTGCCCACCTTCGATTCTCACCGGAGAGGAGCCCATGCACACACCCGACGACGGTGTCCCCGCCGACGCCGCCACACAACACACAGCAACTGCGTCGACCCGTGCGCTCTCGCCATGACCCGCCCGCCCAGCCGTCGAGATTCAACCCGCCCGAACGCCCACCGCCGGGTAGGGCATCGCCGCACTTTCCGCACCTTCCGGCGCCGACCACCAACAACGCCTCCCTCGCGATCAGGAGACCGATCCATGACCCTCAGCCTCGACCACTACACCCGCTCCGCCACCATCCACCGACACCAGCTCGGCGAGCACCGCATCACCTACCTGCCCGACGGTGTCGCGCTGCTCGAACCCCAAGCCTGGCTGCCGGCCTGCGACGACCAGATCTGGGCCGAGCATGCTCATCTGATCAACGCCGACGGCTACCTGGTCGCCAGCGTCGGTGCGCTGCTGGTCGAATACGGCAACCGCGCCCTGCTCATCGACGCCGGATTCGGGCCACTGGCCGTACCGACACCGTTCGGGCTGCTACGCGGCGGACAGCTCCTCGACAGCCTCGCCGCAACAGGCAAGAGCACCGCCGACATCGAAGCCATCGCGCTCACCCACCTGCACCTCGACCACATCGGCTGGCTGTGGCAATCCACGCCCGGAACCACGACCAGTCCGTTCGCCGATATCCCGGTCCTGATCGGGGACAGCGAATGGGAACAGCGTGACCTCTCTTTCGCCGATGGCGCCAGTCCCGAGATGATCGAGGTGTTCGCCGCGCAAGTCCGCACCATCGGCGACGGGCAGGAAATCTTCCCCGGCGTCCACGCCATGGCCACACCCGGTCACAGCCTCGGACACCTCGCCTACACCATCACCTCACCCGGCCACCGGCTGATCGCGTTCGGCGACGCCATGCAAACCCCGCTGCAGATCACTCACCCCGAGCTGACCGCCGCCGTCGATGACGACCCCGCCGCATCCGTGGCCACCTGCCGTCGACTCATCGACGAACTCTCAGCGCCCGGCGTCCTCGGCTTCGGCATGCACTTCGCCGACGTCCAACTCGGCCGAGTCACCGGTCGTCCCGACGGCGCACCAATGTGGCAGCCGAAATAGACACGTGCCCAGCCACATTCGACGGCTCGCGCGCCAACAGACTCCAAAACCTTTCCACACCAACACATCTAGGGAGACAGCTATGCAACCAACCCCCCGATCTGCCGGTATCACCGTTCATGTCCGTCCTGCCGGTAGCCGCGCCGAGCTGCGCGAGTTCACTCGATGGCATCGGCTCGCCGGTGTGCCACAAGCACGCCAGGCCGGACGCAACCTCGTGGATGTGAGCGACGCGGGCATCCTCTCAACCGGGCTGACACGCAGCTATGCACATTCGGTGCACAACGGCAGCACGCCCGGCAGCGTGCCGACGGTGCTGGCCGCGCGCACGATGGCACTGGTCGCCCTCGCCGACGGCCGCCCGATCGGCGGCCTGTCCGCTGGACCCTCGTTCTTCGTGTGCGCGCAGATCGCTGCCCTCGGTCCTGCGTTGGCCCTGCAAGCCGCGCTGACAACGATCAAGATCCACGCGCTGGCAGTCCAGCCCGGCTACCAGCGCCACGGAATCGGCACCGCGTTGCTACGCCACGCGCTCACCACCGCCCGCAATGCCGGAGCCCGCATCGTGTTCGGCCAATTCGACACCAGCTCTTCAGGAGTGGCCGCGTTCTATCGCCATTCCGGCATAAACCTGTCCGAACCCGGCGCACCACTGGACCTGGACGCGCTCATCGATCTGCCCGCCATAATCGCGTCGCTACCAGGGGAGACCCTGTTTCATCAGGTCATGAACCAGTGAGCAGCGCATCAGATTGCTCGGTAGAGGCGAAACAGATTCCAGCCACCACCAGACCGGTGTCCGATCTTGTGGATCTTGAGGTGGCTGTGGTGGGGGCGGGCTTCGGCGGGATCGGCATGGGTGTGGCGCTTCGGCGCGCCGGTGTCGAGCGGTTCGCGATCTTCGAGGAGGCCGACGACCTCGGCGGCGTCTGGCGCGATAACACCTACCCCAACTGCAACTGCGACGTTCCCGCTCACCTGTATTCGTTTTCCTTTGCGCCCTACCGCAACCGGCGCATCAGGTATCCAGGACAGCCCGAGATCCTGAACTATCTGCGGCGGGTCGTGCTCGAGCAGCGGCTTGCGCCGCACCTACGGCTGGGCACGGCGATCCGCGACGCCACCTATCTCGAAAATCAGGGACGATGGGAACTGATGACCCAGTCTGGACAGGCGGTGCTGGCCGATGCCGTGGTCTTCGCGGTCGGGCAATTACACCGCCCCAACATTCCCGACGTCCCAGGCCGAGCCGAATTCACGGGAGCAGCCTTCCACACCGCCCGCTGGGACCACACCCAACACCTGTCCGGACGCGATGTCGCGGTGATCGGCACCGGATCCAGCGCCGCCGAGATCCTGCCGAGTCTTG
This sequence comes from Nocardia sp. NPDC049737, assembly GCF_040674755.1. Lineage (NCBI taxonomy): Bacteria > Bacillati > Actinomycetota > Actinomycetes > Mycobacteriales > Nocardiaceae > Nocardia > Nocardia sp. NPDC049737. Next base: position 135,755 of record NZ_JBFANH010000012.1, read on the forward strand.
CCGCGACCGCACACCACGTGCGCGTCTTCCAGCGCACACCGCACTGGGTACTACCCAAACCCGCTACCGAGTTCGGCCCAACCATGCGAACGGCGCTGCGATTACCTGGCGCTCAGCGCCTCTACCGCCACGCGCTCTACTGCGGTGGTGATCTCGTGCTCGCACCGATCATGCGCCGCGGCTGGTCGGCCCGCCCGGCCGAATGGGCGGCTCGCCGCTATTTGCGGCGACACATCCCCGATCCGGCACTCCGCGCCAAGCTCACCCCCGACTACCCGATCGGGGGAAAACGTATCATCCTCAACAACGACTACTACCCGACGCTGACCCAACCCAACGTCGAACTGATCACCGCGCCGATCACGCGCCTGACCCGCGAAGGTCTCGACACCGCCGACGGTGCACACCACCACGCCGATGTTCTGATCTTTGCCACGGGGTTCAGGGCATCGGAGTTCCTCGCCCCGATCATCGTGCGCGGCCGAGACGGACAGATGCTGCACGAGCGATGGCGTTCGGGTGCCTCGGCGTTCCACGGGTTGGCAGTGCCGGGGTTCCCGAACGCCTACCTCCTCGCCGGACCCAACACGTTCAATCCCGCGGGCAGCAACCCGACGATGAAGGAACACCAAATCGACTACATCATCCAATGCCTGCGCTGGCGCGACGAAATCGGCGCGACCGCAATCGAAGTCGACAACGAGGCGATGCAAACCCACCAGCGGTGGATGCACAAAGCCATCGCCGAAACCGTCTGGCCAGAAGCAGGTCCGAGTTGGTACAAGCACCCCAGCGGGGCCGTCACCAATCCCTGGCCCGCCACCGGGCGGCGCTTCGACCAGAGGCTGCGCCACCCGCCCGCCGAATCCTTCCACGCGGTTCCGGCCCGCGTCGATACTCAAAGCGAGCACACATGTAGTTGATCAGTCGACGAGTGCGACTTGTCTTGTGGTCACTCGCATTTGCACGCCGTCGGGTACCGGTACCTGTGTCATCGACATCGAGATCGGCCGCTGTGTCGGCGAGGACAGTCGCCACCGACCGGTGATTGTCGCTAATGCGAGCGCGGTTTCGATCAACCCGAACTGCTCGCCGATGCATCCGCGCGCACCGAGACCGAACGGGATGTAGGTCTTGCGGTTGTGATGGGGGTTGGTGTGCATCCAGCGGTCCGGGCGGAACCCGCTCGGATCCTCATATATCCGGTCGCTGCGATGAATCACGTACGGGCTGATCGCGACCTTTGTCCCGGCCGGAAGTTGTATGTCGCCCAATTCAGTATCCGCTGTGACCTGTCGAGTCACCATCCAGGTAGGCGGGTACAGCCGAAGGGTTTCGGTGATAACCCTGTTGGTGAGTGGGAGCGAGGGGAGATCGTCTCGTGTCGCTGTGCGGCCACCCAGAACTGAGTCGACCTCTTCGTGTAACTGCTGCTGCACGTCGTGGTTTCGGTCGAGCAGGTACAACGCCCAGGTGAGGCAGCCTGCGGTGGTTTCGGCGCCCCCCAAGAAGAATGTGAAGACTTGGTCGATCAGCTCGGAGTCGGTGAACTGTGCTCCGTCGTGTTCATCGCGGGCTTCCAGCAATGCCGACAACAGATCGCCGCGGTCTTTTTGTTCGGCGCGTCGTTCCGCAATGACCGATGCCGCGAGTTGCCGGACGCGTCGGGTGGTGGCGTCGTAGCGCCGATTGTCGGGAGTGGGTAGGCGATTGATGATGGGGGGCAGTGCTGTCCGCCGGAAAAGTCCGTGGGCGATCGTGCTCAGATCTGTGGCGAATTGGCGAATTTGCTTGTCGGACAGCGATGTTGAGAACATGGTATCGGTCGCAATCCGGAAGGTCATGGCCGACAGGTCGACGCCCAGGTCGATCAGCTGGCCGTCGTGCCATCCCCGGACCGTGGTCTCGATCGAGCGGGTCATGCTCTCGACATACGGCGGGAGCCGGTCGGAGCGGAACGCGGGCTGGCACAGGCGTCGCTGTCGACGGTGCTTGCTATGTGGGCAGCTGCCGAGTCCGTCGCCGGCGATCTCTCGGGCCCGGGCATAGAAGGGCCCACCTTTGTCGTAGAGCTTGTCGTCAGCGAGGACCTGCGATGTGAGGTCCGGATCGGAAACGAAAACGACGGTGTCCGCCGCGAGCTGGATTCGGCACATCGGACCGTGCTCGGGCAGCGCCGAGAGGAGCGCGAGGGGGTTTCGCATCAGTTTCACCCCATGTCCGATCAACGGCAGTCCACCCGGGGCGGGAGGGATGCGGTCGAGGTCTGACTTTTCCACGTTCATACGGGAGTCCCCCTTCATCAGCTGACTACTCCCCAGGTGATCGCAGCGCTGCATTCGCCCGCGAGCAGAACAATCGTTCGCGATGTTACCAACATCGGGATGTTCATAACATCCCAAATGGCCATTGGGTGCTTCGACGGTGAGCGTCGTGCGTTGCGCCGGCTCCCGTGTCACTTAGCTCCGCCGGGGCTTATCAGGACAGCGGTGGACCAGCGTAGGGTCGTCGCATCGCCTGATGGATGAGGATGTCGCGGTCAGGTCCGGGGAGTTCGCTGACCTGAACCGAGACCGAGAATGGCTCTTTGGTGATCGGATCTACCATGTGACACAGATCGTCGGGCTCACGTCCATATGTGACCTGGATTCCGCCCTGCCAGCGATCATTGAACTCGTCGCTGGCGCGGAGTCGCTCGAGCAAGTCGATGGACTGGGGAGATTCGCGGTAGCGACCGAGTCCCGCACGGACCATTGCGATGAGGCCGGTTGCCTCGTAGTCCCATTGCAGGGCAACGTCTTTGGCAGGCGACCTGGCCACACCGGGCCGGAAATGCCACAGTGCGACGTTGTTGCCTGCGGCTACGATGTCGGGTTCTGCCCGGTAGAAGTTCTGGTTGCCGACAAGGACATTCCACAAAGGATCGGTGAATACGCAAATGATGCCGACCTGGTCGAAGAACTTCAGTGCGGCAAGGCGGTCCGGAGTGCTCACGCGTTCGCGCAGCTCCTCAATCGGCGTCAGCTCGACGGGCGGCTCGGCTAGTTCCCGAGTGAAGCGGGCTTGCATCTCGTCAAGCCGGTAGCCGATGATGAGCTGGTCTAGCACACCCCGAAGTGGTATGAGCCCTTCATTCTCGATCTGTTTGATGTAGGAATCGCTGACCCCGGTACGTACCTCGGCGGACTTTCGAGTGTGCTTCCGGTGCTCACGCACCTTGCGCAACCAGTCACCGAGGTTAGGCATCTCGGCCTTGTCAGATGTCTGGGCGCGGCCACGCCGCTGCGTCATGGCTCGTCTTGCAGGAGTCGAGCTCACGTTGTCGTCCTCCCCGTCTTGTCATCGCTGCCAGCGACCTATCCTCACCATCAATGGATGGTGAGGAAATATCACCGCAGACTCCCCCAAGCTGCTTCTGTCCTATCAGACCTAGATCAATCCGGCAAACGCGTAAGGCCTTCCCACGATTGCGAAAAGGTTGCTTCAGTGGTCGAACCTCCGACTCTTGCAGCGGGACCGTGATCGAGAAGAGCCTCACCGTCGGGCAGCCTCCGGACACCAGCCTCGGGCGGTCCGTTGTTGCGCCATGGCGTGATCTTCTTCTCCTACACCCCGTTTGGGGCCGATACGCTGCCATGGTCACTACGGGTTGGCGTCAGCCGAAAGGCGTGAAGCAGCCGCGCGCGGTTGAGAGTGTCTGATGGACAAGGCTATTGCCAATTACCGCGATCCGTGCAGGTCAGGATGGTCCAGAGTATGGGCAAAGAATTTGACTGGCAAAAACGTTGTCCCTTGAAAGGGTGGCGCCGCGACCGTTTTCGAGGTTTTGATGGCGTAAGTGCGACTGTCGATCTCGGCGCTTACCGCGTCGCGTGCGTCGCGATCCGTTCTCGGTGCTCAGGGGAGGAACAGCTTGATCCAGATTCTGCGAACATGCCGGACCGGCGGTAGCGGCGAGATGAACGGCATGAGCGATAGCCAGGCTCCTACGACCGGTCTCGTCCTCGTAGCCACGAATGCCGTGGGACAGCTGAAAGCAATGACACTGACGAACCCGATACTTGCCGCAACTGTCGTAAGTGGTTGCGGGCGAAACGCTTTACCGGTGCTACTACGCGTAGTGCCGCGATCGTCCAACCGCAGTGCGGACGGGTGTGGAGGTAGCCGATCGAGATGCGCGCACGGATCCTCAGCCGTTCGTGCTGCCAGGGCCACGACTTTCGCCTGCTTCTTCGAAGCGGAACGAAACAGAATCGACGATGAAGCGACCGCCACGAGGTTTGGAGGGTCGTCGTCGTATGACGGCAGCGCTTCGGTAGGCGGGCGGTGTCGATGATCGCATCGGCCCGTCCGGGCGATCTGCACTCGCCTTGCCCGACAGCCGCCGGTGACGCTCGACAACCCACGACCGCCAAATGCCCAATTGTTCGAGAGGAAGTGATGGAAGAAGCGGCCACAAGTGTGCCTCGCGAGTTGGTCGGCTCGATATTGGGGAGCGCGCGAAGCTCTCCGAGCGGCTCGACTGCACAAGCCGCTGGGGTGGCACGTAGAGCGGCAGAGACCCGCGAGCATTTCTTCCGTGCGGCGACCGAGTTGTTTCTCACGCGCGGCTACGCCGAGACATCGCTCAAAGACATCTGCACACGCGCAGGCCATGGCTACAACGCATTCGTAGCCCACTACAACTCCAAGTCGGAACTCGGTAACGAAGTCGCGGAAATGCTGGCCAACCGTGGGGTACAACGAATTCAGCAAGCCGCCCCGCGTGACATCGACCATCTGATCACCATGTTGGTGAAGTGGGCGACGACCCTGGTGACCAGGCCCGCGTGGGCGATGCTGGAGCTGGCCCTCGTAGCCATCGATGACCGCAGCCGGGCCGAGACCACGGCGCGGATCGGACTACTGCGCGACACCCTCACTGAACTGGTTGTCAGCACGGCAGATTCGTCCCGCGAGTCGGCTTCCGTCGACAATGCGATGTCGTTCTTGGTGACGACGGTCATCGGTATGGCCATCCAGTACGCGAATGGCTTGGAGATAACTGGCAAGACGATCGACAGACACGTCCGACTAATTCTGCAAGCTGGTGGACTTGAGAGGTGCGCACAGGAATAGGTCGACAATCACGAGATCGGGCGACACGTGGGAACTCCTGGCCCCGGTCTCCAAACTAGTTTGATGAGTGCGGCCAGGGATGCCCGCAGGCCGTCTCGAAGACTCGGAACCGCGATATATCGTTTCGCTGAGTTTGATCAGGTCACCTACGTTGATCTCCAAATTGCCGCAGCCCAGATCCGACGTCTGGCCGGTTGGTACCGTCAACACCGTGGCCGCGTACCGCGAGTACCCTGACGATCAGCTGATGAGCCCGCAGCAGCGGGCTCTGCTTCTCAAGGTGATCACCGCACTCGACGCTGGCGAGACCGACATTTACCGCGCGGTCGCGACTAGAATGACTCCACCTCCGCTGGGGGAAGATGTCGATACCGTGCTGCGAATCCTCGACATCGACGCAATCCGATACCGGCCGGGCGATCCGGGCGAAGTAGTTCTCTCACGCATCCTGGACGCCCTGGAAGCCGCCGCGAACGGCGTCGAGTTCAAGCTCCCACCGGACGAAGACGCCAACTAGACCAGACCGAGTAGTATTCGAATCTATGTTCGAGTACTGGACGGGTGAGTTCTCGGCGCCGCTGAAGCGCGTCGTGGATCCACCGCGACATGTACTCATCGACCTGAGCGCAGCGATCCCGACCAACGGTCCATTTCGGGCGGACAGAGTTTCGCTGCGGTCCAAGAACTGCGGCCTCGACGTCACCGCGACCGTGCCCGGCTTACTACTGGCATGGGCCCGCGCGACCGATGGGACCTGGCTCGGCCTGTGCTGTTTCGCTATCCGCACTGGTAACCAGCGAGGCCGTGTCGAGACCAGACAGTGGTGCCCGGCACGGGCCATATCTTTGAGGCGTGACTAGCTGCTACCGAAGCGAACCCGACTGACGGACACATCCTTCGCGATAACCGTGCTCGCCTGATTCCGGATTGTTCCGGCTGTTGGGTAACTGAGGGCGGGATGGGTCCTTGCAAAATCCTGATCATCCATCGATGGACCGTGCGTGAATCGATCCCTGCGATACCGCGAAAGTATCGCAACAGCACTCCCTTTTGGCACTGTCGCTACAAGCGACAAGCGGTGCCGTCAGAAGGGATCCGCTGTCGAGGTGACGGATGCGTACGCCACGAAACCGCCGGGCGTAGGCCGAGTCTGCTGGAGAGTTCACGCATCGAGTCGCGAAACGCGGCGGCCGGATGCGCGAGCTGCGACCATGGTCAGGGTCACATGCCGGAAGGCGGCCGAGCGATCAATGGGGGTACCGATGCTGGAGACGAGCGCGACTGCGACCGGGACGCAGGCCGATGATGCGGAGCCGGTGGCGTACCGATGGACCACTATCGTGACCGACGCGGCCGGGCATCAACGGCCGACCTTGCGCGGCCAGGGCCGGTTCGACACCGAGGACTCCTACACCGCGCGCGCCCACGACAGCCACACCGACCTGGCCGCAGCGGTGTTCGCCGAGGTGTGCGGCGAAATGGTCGAATACCACCGCGACGCTGTGCTCGACGCCCGCATCGATGGCCAACCCGACCCGGTCCCACCCATCACAGTCACCACTACAGTCCACGATGCCCACGGCACTGCCGTGGCAATCCTGACCGGCCTGCTACATCATCGGCCAGTAACCGAAGACGAGGTCGCCGACGCCGCAGTCACATTGGGGCAGAGTGCAGTCGCCGACGCATGCCAGCGCATTGACCAACTGCGCGACCCCCGCAGCATCAGCCACCACGATTTGGTCCCGCCAGTCCTTGACCTCGATGTCGAGCTGCGCGCTTACACCGACGTTCACGCGGTTGGTGAGGGTGCGGTTGCGGCCGTCGACGACGAGCGGCGACAACGGCTGCGTGCGCTGCGAGCCGCTGCAGCAGAACTGCGGGCCGAGGTATACAACCCCGAGTACTGCCGCCAGCAACTCGCCACCATGGAAGATGCCCTCGCCGCCGCCCACACCACCGAAACCCCACCCTCGACCACACCACCCGGCGACGAGTATCGATCCGCCGTCGCACTGATCGATTGGCAGGCCCGCGTCGATCGCTGGCAGCGGCTGCTAGAGATCTCCACCGAGGCTTACCTCGACGCCGCCAGACTTGACACCGCCGCCGAACACCTGCGCCGCGGATAGATACATCCGAACTTTCTCGATAGGCGCGAGCTGCCCGGCGGCGATGCCGGCACGCACACGAAGGTCCAGAGCCGATGACGGCAGCGAATGCTGGAAAACGTGTCGTGCTAATCGGCGGCGGCAGGATACAAGGGGTGCGGGCAAGCAAGTCCGGGAACGGGTAGTCGTCGGGCACGCTGCTCGTTACGACATCGAGCCCGGTCCTGTCTTTGTACGCATCGTTCACGGCGGACCGCCTGATTCGCGATTCGGCCCGTAAGTTCCAGGGGTGTTGGTGCGAGGTGACACTCTGAAATCTTTATTGGCGATCGTCGAGGAGGATTGTCCAGGATCGCTTTCTCGTGAAATTCTGGTCTAATGAGTTGATCTCTATGAGTCGATGATGTGGGAAGCTGGCATTGGATTGCCATATCATCTTGGGTCGCGGTGAGGAAGCTTGGCGATGTGGGGAAAGAAGGCGGATAAAATTCCGCCCGTTGAACGCGATCGGGGCGGTCGAATTCCTTTGCACTACGCTGCAGTGGCCAGTGAGAGTGGCAACGACGCCCTTGTCACCTGGCTGCTCGCGCAGGGCCAAGACCCCAACGACCGCGATCACGTCGGGTTCACCCCGCTGCACGGCGCAGCCCAGTATGACCGTGTCGCGGTGGTGCGCGCGCTGCTCGATGCTGGTGGCAGGGTTAACGCGCAGGACGATGAAGGCAACACTGCATTGATGTATGCCGTCCGCAGTCCATGGACCAGTCCGGAAGTTGTTCAGTTGCTGCGGGACCGAGGCGGTGATCCGACGATCCAGAACCAGCAGGGCAACTCCCCGCTGTCGCGTGTTCGTCGCGTCAGCAACAAACCCCTTATCAAAGCAGTGTTCGCCGACATCCTCGACGAGTAACCGGTCATGAGATATGTGAAAGTCGCCTGGGACCATGATTTCGAGGACGAGCCGGTGGCGTACTTCCATGAGGTCGATGTCGACGACTGGGAAACACGCAGAGTGCAGGTTTATCGCGACGGGCGTATGGAGTGGGCTGATAGGTCCCATGAGACCGCTGCCGCCGGAGTCGCAGAGATACCGATTGCACCGATCGAAGAAATAGCAGCACAACCCGAATTCGCCGCAGAAGAAATATCTCGAGATCAATTCGAGCGTGCGTGGTCGAGGGCCCGCATCGCGCGGTAAGCACCCCAGCTGACGGAACTCGAGAGCCTACTGGCCGCTGACCCGGCGGCCCACTGCCAGGTCACCGAGGGGGTCCGCCGTCGCGAAGTGCCGACGCTGATCGCAGAGATGCTCGCTTTTCTGACGTCCAAGGTTCCCACTCGGCGCGACGGTGCCTGGGACCGACACTGCTTGAAAGCGGTTTCGTTGTTGCGATTTCCAGGCAGTTTCGCGAGGTGCACCTGAGAGCTCTGGACTGGCCAGCAACCGCTCGCGTCCACGTTTCTACAACAGTTGGAGGGCGGCGCGGCCCGGTCTCTGTCATCGAATCCGGTCTTCCAGCTCAAACGCGTTGGTGAGATCGGATGGTTCGACAACTACACCGAAAGCTTCGACGCCATCTGGGCTGACGCACAGCCCTGGACACCCTGATTGAAAGGCCGATCATGGGCAGGATCGAGTACTACCACGACCCAAAGGCACCCAAGCCCAATTCCCTTGTGGTGGCCTGCAATCTGCTAGTCACCGACGAACATGGGGCGATCCTGCTGCAGCGCCGTCGCGACACCGGGCAATGGGCGTTGCCCGGTGGTGCCATGGACTTCGGCGAGACCGCGGGCCAGTGCGCCATCCGCGAATGTGAGGAGGAAACCGGCATCACGGCGGAAGTCACGGGATTCCTTGGCGCTTACAGCAATCCGAACCACATCGTCGCCTACACCGACGGCGAGATCCGCCAACAGTACGAGAACTGCTACATCGGCCGCCCGGTTGGGGGTGAGCCGACGATCAACGAGGAAGCCGACGGCGTCACCTGGGTCGATCCACAGGACCTGGACCAATACGACATCCACCCGAGCATGCGCCAACAGATCGGGGACTTCCTGTCCGGGAACTACCCCTACCTCGGCTGAGCGGCCAGAGCCCGCTCGACCCGTGCTGCGGTGGCGAGGATTTCAGGCTCGGCCCGCTGGATGAACCTGCCCACCACGGTATCTGGGCCGTAGCGCGCCACGATCTCAGCGATCCGAGCCGGTGCCGTGGTCGGCGTTCCATCAGGGGTTGTGATTATGTCGCAATAGGTCAAGGCATCCACGAGGAGTTGATCGTCGAGGATTGGGAACTCGGCTTCCAGTTGCTCACGCAGGCCACGCTCCTCGGCCTCCAACAGCGCGAAGGTGTGGTTGGCGACCAGTCGAACCAGCCGGTCGTCGGCCTGATGCTCGTCCCTCAGGAAACGGGCACCGTCCAACGGATGGAAGCCGCTGAGTGCCAGCCGCGGCGCGTAGCCCACGTCGTGCAGGAGGGCAGCAGCGACGAGGAGGTCGCTGTCTTCGCCTTTCAGGTATGCCATTTCGGTCGCGGCACGCGCCACTCCTTGGGTGTGTGCCCAGCGGCGGGGTAGTACTTGCGACAGCTCGTTCTGACCTACATGCCACGCCCAGGACGATCCGTGATTGGCCACTGCCTCACGCTACCGAAATTCACTGCCATCGGGAGAGGCTAAGTAAGTCTGTCACTCGGATACCAGCGCATGCCGACAGGCCGCTGATCGAGCTTCAGCCGCGCTCTGGGTCGCAAGCGCAATGACGCAGTAGCGGTTGGGTAACAGAACTAGCCGTTTGCCTTCTCGTATGCGTCGCGCCTCATTCACGAAGCCAAGCTACAGACGGCCCGGACTGATAACCAAAGGGGTAGCCGCCGCACTCGCACAGCCATTGCAGCGCGGTGGGATGCCGATTTCTCGCCGACCTCGACTACCAAGATCGCTAGGCTGCCGGGGTGTCCTCCGCCGAAACCGGCCGCCGTGTGATCATTTTCGCCCTCGGCGGCACCATCGCCATGTCGGCCAGCCCCACCGGGGGTGTCGCGCCGACGCTGACAGCTGAGCAGCTTGTTGCGGCCATCCCGGGACTCGCCGACAACAGCGTCGCCGTCGAGGTCGTCGACTTCCGCCACATGCCCGGCGCGTCACTGAAGATCTCCGACATCACCGCACTCGCTGACGCCATCGACCAACGACTCGCAGACGCCGACGGTGCTGTTGTCACACAAGGCACCGACACAATCGAGGAAACAGCCTACTTACTGGACCTCCTGCACACCGCGCCACAACCAGTAGTCGTGACCGGAGCGATGCGCAACTCCACACTCGCCGGAGCCGACGGTCCCGCCAACCTGCTGGCCGCCATCCAAACCGCCGCCCACCCAAAGTTCCGGGGGCAAGGATGCCTCGTCGTTCTCGGCGACGAAATCCACGCCGCGCGCCGGGTCCGCAAAACCCACACCACCAGCCCCGCCACCATCCAATCACCCAACGGCGGACCACTGGGCTACATCGTCGAGGGCCACCCCCGCCTGCTCAACCAACTCCCACACCGCGCCGCCGTCCCGACCGCACCCGGCGACGACATCCGCGTCGCGATCATCACCATGGCCCTCGGCGACGACGGCACCACACTGCAAGCAGTCGGTGACCACGTCGACGGCATCGTCATCGCGGGCCTCGGGGCCGGACATGTTCCCGCGCAGACAGTCCCGCTCCTGGAGACCCTCGCCGACAAGGTCCCCGTCATCCTCGCCTCACGCACCGGCGCCGGCTCGACCCTTCAGGCAACCTACGGATTCCCCGGCTCAGAACGCGACCTCATATCCTGCGGCCTGATCCCCGCCGGTTACCTCGATCCGATCAAAGCCCGCATCTTGCTGCTGACACTGATCGCGGCGAACTGCGACCGCGCCGCGATCACCGCCGCGTTCGGCGCGGAGGGCGGATACCGCGATACCGAAACATGGCCCTGGCCAACGAATCTGGACAAAGACACCTGATCATGCGCAGCCACGAACTCACCCTGGGCCGATCATTCGGAGTCGTATTCGACCACGGCGACGACTTCTACCCAGCGCTCACCGAATTCTGCCGAAAAAACAACCTCCGCCAAGGCTTCATCCCCTCGTTCATCGCCGGGTTCAGCGAAGTCGACATCGTCGGCACCTGCGACCGGCTCGACAACCCACAAGCACCCGTCTGGTCCCGCGTGCATCTGACTAACGCCGAAGCCTTCGGCGGCGGCACACTCGCCTACGACCCCGAAACGAACCAGATCAAGCCCCACATCCACGTCGCTGTTGGCTTGAAGGAACACTCCGCAACCGGACACACCAGTCACCTGCTCGCCGCTAAAGTTCAGTTCCTCACCGAAATGCTCATCATCGAAGTCGCCCACCCGGACATGCACCGCGCCCCCGAACCCAGCCTCTACGGCGTTCCAGTGCTCACCTTCGACAGCGCACCCACCAACCATCTCGCCCCGCCCGCCCCATAGCACCGCGAATCCACGAGATCGCTGCAATCCGTCGAGCCGGGATATCGTCGGCACCGGCGCGGGCGCGCGTGAGCTTCCTGGCGTTTGGCCTGTTCAGTCGTAGAGGCGACCGAGTAGCGCGCCTTGTCCGGACTGCAGGACATGGGCGGTTTCCAGTGGTATCCAGAAGCATTCGAACTGCGTCGGCTCGCCGTCGCCGTCGTGGTCTTCCTGGCTGGTCCATCGGTCGGGGGCGTCCTCGTGCAGTGCCAGCTCGAAGAAATGCCGATGCTGGATCTCGAACCGGTATGGGCTGATGTCGTATTCGGCTTCCCCGAGCTTCCGGATGATGGTGAATGCCGACAGTCCCGTCTCCTCTCGGGCTTCGCGTACTGCGGCGTCTTCGGGCGTCTCCCCGGCTCGGATGGTGCCGGCGGGCACTTGGATGCCCACCTGCTCCCAGGAGAAGTCGGTGTGCCGGAACACCAGCAAACTGCCGTCGCGCACGATATAGACCAGCACCTTTTGCGTGATGACCTTCTCGGGCATCGAGCGTAATCCTTTCCTAGGCAATGGAAAACATGGTGAAGGTGTCGACTGAATCGGCCACTGAACGCATACCCCTCGAGTGTGCGCTGCCACCGAGTTTGGGGGCCTGCCGATCCCAGCGGGCTGATCGGCACTGTCAATGCGGTACAGGCCGCGACACGAGCCGCCATCGTAGTTCTGCCCCCTCGCTCGGTGCTGGGCTGGTTAACAGCTCCGGCGACAACGTCCGCCACAGGATGGAATTCAGCCGATCCAGTAGCGGCGGATGAGGGTGCCGTCGGCGCATGGTTCGACCGATTCCACTACGCCGCCGCAGGATTCGATGATGCGTCGTGAACCAAGGTTGTTCTCGTCACAGGTGATGAGTGCGCGGTCGATACCGAGTGCGTCGGCGACTGTGAGACTGTGGCGGAGGATCGCCGTGCCGTAGCCGCGGCGCCGAAATGGCGCCAGCACCCCGTAGCCGATGTGACCGCCTCTGCGGCGCAGTGAGTCGTTGAGGGTATGCCGGATCGACGCGCGGCCTACCACCTGCTCGTGTGCGACGGCCACCAGATACGTGGCGGCGACGATACCGTCAGGCAGATTCAGCCCTCGCTGCCGGTCATCGAGGGCGGACAGGTAATGCGACCACGTCATATCTCGGGCCAGTCCCAAGGCGAAAGTGAAGCTGTCCTCCGACATCGCCTGATGCGCCGCGCGAACGACCTGTTCGTCCGATAGCCGCAATGGGCGCAGGCGCACCAACTCCAAAGGCTTCGGTGTTCGCGAGACAGGTGCCATGAGCTCGAACCGCAGTCACCGATGTTGTTGTCGTCGAAGGATTTCACGGTTCCGTACCTACCGCCCCGGCATTGTGATTCGCTTGGTCAGCCATTCTCGGGAGACGCGGGCTTTTTCGGCTTGGTGGACGCGCAGATTCGGTGACCGCGCAGGTGCGGATAGTCGACTGTTGCGGGCCCAGTAGCCCGACATCGCGCACACGAACGCAGTGATCGCGGCCGGGTCGGCGTCGGCGGTGACCGGGTGTGTGGCAAGAATGGTGTCCGGGTCGATCCCGTCAGCGAGAAGCGATGGCATGAGTGAGACGAGGTCGACCCACGCGGCACCGCTGCACGGCCAAGCCCAATCCACCACGACCACGCCGCCATCGTTGCGGTACAGCATGTTGTCGGGGCGAAGGTCGGTGTGCAGCAACGTGTCACCGGCCGCCAGATCGGACCAGGTCGCTTCCAACTCTGCCAGCCGGTCCAGGTTGCGTAGCGACCACCGGTCTAGATCAGCGGGCGGACCCTGTTCGGCGAACTGACGCCACCCGGTCAGCTCGGGACCATAGGACTGCTCGATCGTGGGCACATCCGGCAGCGGGTTGGGCGTCAACAGCTCCGCCAACTGCTCGACTACGGCCAAGACGGCGGCCAGTTCACGAGGGCTGTCGAGGCGAGGATGCCGGCCGGGCACAGCTTCGAACACGGTGACCAGCCATCCGGCCGTCTCGATCGAGAACAACACGGCAGGCGTCGGGACCACAGCAGGTAGCTGTGCAACCGTGTCTGCTTCGGTGCGATACCGCACGGCGAGGGCGTCATCGCTAGGAATCGCCTTCGCGAAAACCGTTCGACCGTCGTCCAAATCCACAAGCGCGGCCATGCCGTGGCTGAATCCGCCCGATGGGACCGTCACCATCTGAACCCGAGCACGCAAGCGGCGCTCGATGGCCGCACGCACCGCGGCGGGCAGTTGATCCCATCCGATCCGATACGCAGCCTGCTCGTCTGTCATCACACCATCGTGGATCCCGCGCCACCGCGGACTCCACTCATTTTCGGCGAGCGACCGCGATCGGGCGCCCCGGTGGCGTCAATCGGGGCTGTCACGGATGTGTTCGAGGCTGCCGTAGGTAGAGGCCTGCTTCCTCGAAGTCCCAGCCCTGTTTGTAGAACCCCGCAACGTCGAGATGCGCTGCCAGCCCGAGGTGGTGGAGTTGGCGTTGGGTCGCCCAGTCGATGATTCGGTCCATGATGAGCGTGCCGATGCCTCGATGCTGGTGGCGCGGGTCGACCTGGCGCAGGGAAGTTATTCGATTGCTGCACTATTCTCACTCCGGCGTGGCGCCTGGCCTCTCGGCGCATCCAGCCGGCAGCACCGTCGCTGGTGCGAACAGCGCCCAATGCGGCATAGGACGTTCCGTAGCTGGATCCAGGCGGTGACCATCATGGCCGCCGCCACCGACAACCACCACACGCGGGCGGTCGAGGTGAAGGCAGATCAGGCCGGAGGCCTCGGACACTCGAGTGCCGCAACATTCCGCCGCAAAGAACTCCCGAAAAGCACTGCGCGCCAACATGATCGGCTCACACCGGCTTCCCATCGCTGCACCGCCTGCCCCTTGTCGGACAACATGTCTGGCAAGAGGCAGGGGCCGCTGTAACGACGGCAGGTTCACACCCCATGATCTGTGCATGGCGACGCACTCAGATCTGACGGCGGCAATGGACTACCTGGCCGTGGACACATGGCGACGCCTCGAACATGGACAACCGCGTGGCCTGGCACCCAGTGAAGAATCCATCACCGACTACGTGCTGTTCGAACTGAACCAGCAGTTCCCGCAGATCCTCGTGCACAAGCCCAGCAAACAGGAAGAGGCACGGGTCGGGGCGGACTGGGAATGGTGGATCGGATCGGATACGCGATGGGTGTGTCTGCGCGTACAGGCCAAGAAGTTCTTCGGTCACCACTATCGGTACCTGAGCCATCGGCCCAAGGGTGCCGACGACAGTCAGATCGACTTGCTGATCGAGGGATGCAATCGACGCGGATATCTCCCGTATCACGTGTTCTACAACGGCTGGGGACGCGACCACTTCGACGGTGAGGACATGGCGGCACTGCACACCAACCACCGATACTTCCCACACACACCGTGGCAGCCGATAGTGATCCGAAATCCCACCCACCCCGACGGTTACGAGGTGGTGGATCTAGGGGAGAAGAATCCGCGGTGGTGGGGATGTTCGGCGTTGCCGAGTCGCTTCGTGTTGAATCTGCTGCGGCACAGCCCACCGCATTTCGTGCCACGCTATCTGAAGCATGCGATGCCGTGGTCGATGATCTTCTCCACCACCCCCGCCAGCCGCGCACGCGATCATGTCCCCAAGAGTTTCACCGACGCCGTCGATGTCGTGCATTGGCGTCTGCTCAGAGGCCCCTTCAATGTCAAACGCTTGGTGCACAGGTTCCCGCCCACTGCGGGGGAGCCGGTAACCCCGTCCGTCTTGGACCGATGGCGACTCACCGCCCTCCCCAGCTATATGCGGGCCGTGCTCGACGGCCGCCACGACCTCAGCGCAGCCAGCCTGACCGACATGCTGGACGGTCAGGTCCCGGCCCGTCGACTCGTCCTCACCGACCTGGAAGGCTTTCCCGCCGAACCGCCCCGGGAATGACCCTCACCACCCTGAAATCGGCGGCAGCGCATCGGTTCCGGCCGACTCAGCATCCAGACGCAGCTTGTCGGTCGCGAGCCGGTTGAGGTGGTGATCCCACTCGAGGGCCTGCGTGACGCGCCCGTCGTCGTACAACTTGGGGACGATGGCTAAGGCTGGCGCGAGCGCGGGCGCTAGCCCTGACAGATCGACCCGTCGGTACGTGGTTTCGTCCGGCGGGCCACCGTCCAGGATGTGACGCACACTGCCGCCTTCGCACCAGCGCCTGCTGCAGCCGGGCATAGCTGCCGTCGATGATCAGCCAGGTGCCCTGCTCGATAGTGCTGAGATATCTGGCGCTGATCCCGGTCTTGAAGCGTGAGCCTCGTTTGCCAGAGAACCGGACACCGCGTCGTCAGGTCAGCTCTTGCGGAAGTGCCAACGACGGGACGAGTGTTGCCAAGTCGACCAGTTCGATGCGGTCGCCGTGGACGCGAACGAATTCTGCGACGGTGAAACCGGTTGCAGGTCCGAAGCGTTGATCGAACCGGGCCCTGGTGTGAGGAGACGATCGACCAAGTGCCCACGCTATCGTAGACGTGGATGTCTGGAGAAAACGGACCGGCAGCGCACCGACCACGAAAAGCTGAGCACGTCGGCCGCTTTCATCGAGCGCCAAGTGAACCAGATCGGAGACGACACCGCGCTTGCGCATGGTGTCGGCGCCCTTCCACTGCGCGACTTTGAACTCGGCGATCCGACGATCCGTTTCCAGATCGAACGGCCGCGACCGATCATTTCCCGCTCCCAGAGAGGGCTGTCGAATGACAACCTCGCCTTCTTCCAAGATGGCGGGTAGCACGCGCGCGATGACGGTCGCGTGAATGACGTCGTTGAGGCGCCCGACATGTGTGCGCACAGCCAGTGCTGCGTCGAGAAGGTCGTCGCTGAATCCGTACTCGATCGTCACCGCACGACTCGTTGCGGATCCCGCATGATGGAGGGCAGCCTCCGCGGCAGCGAGGTGCGCTGTCAGGTCGTGGTCGGTGAGAAACCGTGACAGCGTCGCGAACGACTCGGCCAATTCATTGTTGCCTTTGGACCCGTCGGAGGACTCCGCTTGGACAGCTTCGGTCCGCGGCGGCGTGTAGACGCTGGTCGACAGCCCCAACCTGCGCAATTCGGCGAGGGCTCGATGCGATGTGTACGCCGAGCGCGGCAACCCGGTGATCAGTTGATACACCTGCTTGGGTGGATAGCGTTTGTCGGCGACGACCACCCAATGCTCGCGGATCGGTTCAGGTTCGACCTTGCTGATCACCTCGAACACCGAAGACCCGATTGCTTCCTCCATGGCCGAGAGGTTGCCTACCACAGGCGGGTACAGCAACCATCGACATCGAACGCCATCACCTGACGGACGACCAGCGGCTTTACCGGACATCGTCCTCTGTCGGGGGTTGCTTGTGCCGCTTCACAGATGAAGGGCTCTCTGTATTACGAGGTTGCGGCGGCGCCGGGGATCTGGAGAAGGTCGTAGATCGAGTCACCCCAGCACACCCAGGTGCGCATTGATTTTCCATCCATCAGGTGGATGGCTTGGCTTGCGGCGAACTGGATTCCTTCTGGGGTGATGTGCCGGTTGGTTGCGAGGATGACGATGTCGGCCCCCGTGGATCGGGCGTGCGGTTCCGTTAAGCTCACGCAGAAACCGGGGCGCAATGGACCCGGATTGCCGGACTTTACATTGAACAGCGACACGGCGACCATCCGGTGTCGATGCAATGACGTCGACCCCTTGATCGCGTTGCCCTCCTCCATCGCGGATAATCGTGAGCCCGTCTCGCCGCAAAGTTCGGGCGACGAGTTCTTCGAACTCCCACCAGTCTGCACGCAGAACACGATCTTCGGGTTCGCTCGAATTCGATGCCAGAAAGGCTGATCGACGCTGCTCGACCTTAGCGAGCTCAGCAGCCTGAGCGCATGTCGCTGTCCAGCTGCGTACTGCCGCGTCATACGCTAGTACAGCGGAATCGCCGTGTTTGCAGATGCGTTCTACCGGTGATTCGGTCCGGACTGATGTGTCGAAATGCGGGACGAGGTCGCGTCCGAGTCGGTCTTTGAGCTCGGAGAATTCCTCCTGGATCTGGTTGTGTGCCTTGGCCATAGCGGAGCGCTGATGCTGGCACTGTTCTATATGCCCGTGCAACAGCTCTGCGAACTCGTCTCGAGTGCATTGCCATTCGATGTCCGAAGATGCCACAGCCGCCAGGCGCTTTTCCTGGTTTGCAATGTGCTTGTCGGTTTCGGCAATGTCGTTCCGCACGTCTTCCATCATCTGGCGTGCTGCAACCCCCTCGGCATGCCATAGCTGGCAGGGCCAGCAGTTCGTCCATGCTGATCTTGCCAATGGTCTGTCCGACGAACCGTCTGAGATCGCGATCGTGGTAGCGTACTGGCCTCGCCCGATCCGGGGCGAGTACAGGGTTCCGGTCGGCGGGGGATGCGGCGTCGGAGATGATCACGGGCGCGCACCATATAGGAGACGTCCGACACAGCAACCTGATTCCCTACTTCCACACTGCCTTTGGGCACTGCGAGGGTCGTGGCAACCCGAAGCAACGCACACAGGATATTGAGCACGGCCATGATGGGTGGACAGCCGAGAAGGCTGCAGCAGCGATGTCGAACGGTGGCGGTCGGTTCGTCGCCACCGATCGTGATGATGAGATCCTCGTGATGGGACAGGTCATCGGCGACGGCGCAATATGAAGATGGAATGGTCGACGTGATCGCCGATCCACGCCGCCACCATCGAACTCGCCGAGATCTCCGACGTACACGTGGTCACTGCGCCAACCGATGAGTGAGACCCTGGGGCAGGGTTGGAAGCGGTTTCGGAATGTCTCGCCTGAGCGTGTCGGCCCGGCAGGATAGGGTCTTGATCTGAGTTCCGGGTCGGCTCGACAGCTGGCGGGAGGGTCCGGCACTGTCAGCGCGAAGCAGGGGCATTCGGTTGGTCGCCGGTGCACGACCGGTCGGTATCCGACGACAACAGAGAACGAGGTTCGGCGCATGGACGGCGATCGGTGGATACCTGTCACCGAATCATCCTTCGACCACGAGATCCGCGCCTTGGAGGCCATCCGATCCGCCCTGCCGGATGCCGACCCGTGGCTCGCCTGGGCGAACTTCACATTCACCGAACGCTACGGTCATGTGCGCGAGGTCGACCTGCTGGTGATCGCCCCGAACGGGGTGCACATGATCGAGCTGAAGGACTGGCGCGGCGAGCTGGTCGTGCAGGGCCGGGACTGGGTGCAGAAGCGTGACGATGGAAGCGTCGTCCATCATCGCAGTCCGCTGCATCTGACTGACCAGAAGGCCAAGGAGCTCGCGGGCCTGCTCAACGCTCACCTCGGACCTGATCGCGTATATGTGGGTGCCCGGGTCTGCCTTACCAACAAGGCATTGCGGCGGATCGAGCTGCCGCCTGGCGATCGGGCCAACACGCACAGACTCGCGGAGCTGCTGGAGCTGCTGCAGCAGCCGCCGCGTGAAGAGCGGCACCGGATCACTCCGATGCGAGCCAGGGCCATCGCAAATGCCCTGCAGAAGGTCGGAGTCGGGCGCAGCGAGGCCGACTTCACGGTGGGCGCCTACCGCCTCGAGCACAAGCCGTTCGACATCGGCCCGACGTGGAGCGACTATCTCGCCCGCCACACCGACTTGGGTACACCGGCGCGTGTCCGCATCTATGTCACTGAACGCGGCGCGGATGCCGACGCTCGCAAGTCGGTGTACGACGCGGCCACGCGGGAAGCCGCAGTGCTGCGCCGCTTCCGGCATCCAGGCGTGGTGCGGTTCGTGGACATCGATTCGGGCGCGCATCCGGCCGGTCCAGCACTGATCTTCGAGTACGACCCGGCGACGGTGCGGCTGGACGAGTTCGTGGCTCGGCATGTGAGCGCGCTGGATATCGGCGACCGCCTGCAGTTGGTGCGACAGCTAGCGGAAACCATGCGGACGGCGCACTCGGGCCGCATCTACCACCGCGGCTTGGCGGCGCATTCGGTGCACGTGATTCCGCGGCTGCGTGATCGCACCGGTCGTGAGTTGAGTGAGCAGGAGCGTTGGCGCACACCGTTTCTGCAGATCTCCGATTGGCAGATCGCCGCCCAGCGCAGTACCGCCAGCCGCCCCGGAATGACCCAGTTCGCGCCGACCGCCCTGTCGGCCCGACATCTCGCGCTCGGCACGGAGGTCTATCTGGCTCCGGAGCTGACAGCGGCTGATCCCGGGCCAATCGAGATGGACGTGTACGGCCTGGGCATGCTCACCTATCTGCTGGTAGCCGGTCAGCCACCGGCGTCGAACAAGGCGGAGCTGCTGGCCCGCTTCGAAGCCGGTGAGGGACTGCGGCCAGGCGCGGTGGTGGACGGCCTGCCGCCGGATGTCGATGAACTGGTGGAGGCGGCCACCGCCTACCACCCCAAGCGCCGGATCTCGAGCGTGGACGAGTTCCTGGAGTGGGTCGAGCTCATCGAGAGCGAGCTACGCACACCCCCCGAACCGGAACCCGTTGCGCCGGAGATCGATCCGCTGGACGCTGTGACGGGCGACGTGCTGGCGGGTCGCTGGGAGGTGCGCCGCCGGCTCGGCACCGGTTCGACCAGCCGCGCCTTCTTGGTGCGGGACCTGCAGGCCGACCCGAAGGCCCGTGACGCGCGCGAGTTCGCGGTGCTGAAGGTAGCGCTGTCGGACAGCCGCACCCTAGTCGTGGCCCGGGAAGCGGAGGTGCTGCGGCGGCTGCGCAAGGACGCCCGCATCATCCAGCTGGTCGAACCCGAGCCGGTGAAGCTCGCGGAGCGGACCGCGCTGCTGCTCGAATACGTCGGCGACGAACGGGAATTGGATGCGCCACCTACTGTAAGCGGTGGCACGGGCAGCAAGCGTCGTCGCCCCGAGGAGACGGTGGCGCGGCAGCTGCGTGAAAACGGACGCCTCACTGTGGACGACTTGGAGGCGTACGGCGAATACCTGTTCGGCGCCGTCGAATTCCTTGAGGGCGAGGGCATCTGGCATCGAGACCTGAAGCCGGATAATATCGCGATCCGGGTGCGGCCCAATCGAACTCGGCAGCTGGTGCTGATCGACTTCTCGCTCGCCGGATATCCGGCGAAAGACATCGACGCGGGCACCGACGGCTACCTCGACCCGTTCCTGGGCGCGGTCGACCGTTCCAACTACGACGCTCACGCCGAACGGTATGCACTCGCGGTCACCCTGCATGAGATGGCGTCGGCGGAATTGCCGCGCTGGGGTGACGGCTCGGTCGCGCCGCGACAAACCGACGCGACGCAGCTCCCGTACCCACAGATCGCCGCGGACGCCTTCGACCCATCCATTCGCGACGGACTGATCGCCTTCTTCCGCAAGGCGCTGCACCGGGATGCCAAGCAGCGGTTCGACGACCTGAAGCCAATGCGCGATGCGTGGCGGCGCATCTTCCTGGAGATGGCACGCGCAGTGCCGTCCCGACCGACCACACGTCATCCAAGCGGGGACGCGACAATCGAGGCTCCGGCCGCACAGGCCCAAGCCGCGGCCATTGCGCCGAAAGCTCTTGCGTCGGGCGAGCTTCCACCCGCCGACGTCTCACCCGAAGCCGAACGGGACCGGATCGCCGAACAGGTGACCCGTGAGACGCCGCTGGCCGTTTCCGGTTTGACGGCGGCGGCGGCGCAGTTCCTGTACGGCATGGGCGTCAACACCGTCGGTGAACTCCTCGATACCGGCGTGCGCGGCGTCATCAACGCGCCGGGCCTGGGCGCGCGCACTCGCAGCGAGATTCAGCAGCGCCAGAAGCAGTGGGGCAAGCTGCTGGGCCGTCCGGAGCCGACACCGCTGACACCAGAGGGCCGCCGCGCCGCCAGCCAGGAGTTGAGCGAAGCCGAATCCGCCCCAGCGGATTTGAGCGAGGCGGTGCTGCGGGCACTGAGCCTGGACACGCTGGTATCGAAGCTCGTTCCCGAGCTCAACAACAACGGCTCCAATGCGAAGAAGATCGACATGGTGACCCGATTGCTGCAGGTTCCCGGCGTGCCCGATGTGCCGGACCTGGGCGTGTGGCCGACGCAAACCGCGGTGGCTGGCTCGCTGGGAGTCACGCCCGCGGCGATCTCGCGGCCGTTGAAGGAAATGCGCAAACAGTGGGCCGCGTCCGAGGTGGTGCGAGCGGTGCGCGGCGAAATCCTGGATCTGCTGCGGGATTTCGGCCGCGTCGCCTCCGCGATCGAGCTGGCCGACGCGCTGATCGTGCGCCGCGGCACCCGCCTGGACGGCCGGGACCAGCGACGGGCACTGGCGCTGGCCGTGCTGCGCGCCGTCGTCGAAGCCGAGCAAATGACACCGGACGAAGCGGCGTTCAAACACACCGCCACTCGCGACGGGCTGCCGGTCGTTCTCGCGTCGGACGTGGACGAGGAGAACATCACCCCGGAAACGCCGGCAGTGAACGCGCTACTCGAATACGCGGCGCGCTTGGGCACAGCGGCCGACCGGCTCGCGGATTCCGAGACCCTACCCACCGCCGCCACGGTGCTGGAGCGACTGAGCGCCATCGACACCCCGCCCGGCGTCGTGGAATGGCCCGATCTCGGCTGGGATGAACAACGGCTGGTGCAGGTAGCGGTGGGCGCGTCCCGCAATGCCGCGGCCACGCCACGTCTGGAGATCTACCCGCGCAGCCTGCCGCTGGTGCGTGCGGCACGGTTGACGCAGGCGGGCCTGGTGCGGACTGTACTCAATGTGCCGCGCGAGAGCCAGCCGGGCTTGCTCGTCACCGACGTGCATCAGCGCATCCGTGACCGCTTCCCGGAACTGGCCGCCGGACAAGGGCTTCCGACCGAGTCCGAGCTGACCGCCGCATTGCACGGCGCAGGTTTCGATCTCGTGCTGGAGACCCGCGCCGACGGCGTCACCCGGTACCTGCCGAGGCATGCGGCCAACGTCTACAGCTCCGCACCCGCTTGGTCGGGCCGACGCGCCACCGCCACGACCGTCCGCGACGGCCGCTGGGCCGACGACCCGAAGGTGGCGAAAGCATCCCGCGCCGAAGAACAGCTGACCAGCGCGGCCAACCGCGACGGCTTCCGGGTCCTGACAGTACGATCCGCGCTCAGCACCCAGGCCGCCGACGAGATCACCGACCGATTCGAAGCCACACCAGTATCGGTCACGAAACTGTTCCTGTCGGTCATGCACGACCTGATCCCGGTCAACGGCAAGCCGACCTGGGAGACCATCCTGCTGGCCGACGCCGCCGAGCCCGGCAGCAAACGCGCCCTGCGCTTCGCCGAATACGCGCGCACCGCATGGGGCAGCATCGAACCGGCAGTACTGAACCGGCTCTCCGCCGCGTGCGGTCCGGTGCTGCTGACCGATACGCTCGTGTTCGCTCGCTACGGAGCCATGGGCGTACTGCACCGGTTGGCCGAGGCGGCACGACGTGGCAAGCGCGGGCTGTGGCTGATGTGCCCACAGGACGATCCGGAACGCAAACCACGCCTCGGCGGAGTCGCGGTACCGTTCCAGGCCGGATTCGCCGAATGGATCGTGCTCACCGACGACTGGGTGGGCAACATCCACCGCGCCGGCGACCGACGCAGTAAACCAGTCCGCGAAAAGACCTACAACACAGGAGATTCCGAATGATCGACGCCGACGCCCTGTTGGCCGACCTACGCAAGCAGGTCGCGGCGGTCGAAGCGGACCTGACCCAGCAGGTGGAACACCCTGACACCGACCAGGCACGGGCGGCACGTGACCGGCTGCGCGCCGAGTACGACAACGCCAAGCAGGTCGGCCGCACCGCCGCCACCTGGAATACCTGGCTCACCGGCAACGACAAGATCCCCGGCCGTATCCCACAGATCGCCGTCGCGTGGGTACTGGGCACCGTATTCGTGCGCTTCTGCGAAGACAACCACCTGATCACGGACCCCTACCTCAGCGGCCCCACCGATGAGCGACGAGACCTGGCCCAGGCCCGCTACGCCGACTACGTCGAATCCGATCCGAACCCCACCTACCGCGGCTGGCTGGAGCGTGCTTTTGCCGAGTTCGGCGCGGGCCAGGCCGGAAAGTTGCTGTTCGACCCAGAGCACAACGCCCTGTACGAGGTCCCGCTATCGCATGACGCGGCACGTAATCTCGTTGAATTCTGGCGCACCCGAGACGAACACGGGCGGCTGGTGCACGACTTCACCGACCCGCTGAGCGAGGACCGCAGGCGAGGATGGAGTACACGGTTCCTCGGCGATCTGTACGAGCACTTGTCGGAGGACGCACGGAAATCCTATGCGCTGCGGCAGACTCCGGTATTCATCGAAGAGTTCATCCTCGATCGCACCCTGAAGCCAGCGCTAGGAGAATTCGGCCACTCCGACCTGAAGCTCATCGACCCAACCTGTGGTTCAGGGCATTTCGTGCTTGGGGCATTTCAGCGATTGCTCGACGAGTGGGAACGTCAGCCGCTCGGCAAGAACTTGCACCAGCAGGTACGTGCCGCTCTGGACTCAGTGCACGGTGTGGATGTCAACCCGTTCGCCATCGCCATCGCCCGCGTTCGGCTGCTGATTGCCGCAATGGCCGCGGCCGGCGTGCACACCCTGGCCGACGCCGCGCGCTACGAATGGCCCCTACACCTGGCCATCGGTGACTCGCTCATCCAGAGTCGCCAGCTGGAACTTGACTACGGCAACGGCGTCGGAGGCGACCCGCTTGTCGAATTCACCTATGCCACAGAGGATTTGTCCGAGCATCCATGCATCCTGGAGAAAGGGCGCTACCACGTCGTGGTGGGCAATCCGCCATACATCACTGTGAAGGACAAGCAGCTCAACGACGCGTACCGGAAGATCTACCCTGATGTTTGCTCCGGAAAATATGCGCTTTCGGTGCCTTTCGCCGCTCGCTTCTTCGAACTGGCCAAACGCGGGAGCGAGGATGGGCGTGGGTACGGTCGGGTCGGGCAGATCACATCGAACTCGTTCATGAAGCGCGAGTTCGGAACCAAGCTCATCGAGAAGTACTTCGCCGAGCAGGTCGAGCTGACAGAAGTGATCGACACATCAGGCGTCTTCATCCCTGGCCACGGCACTCCCACCGTGATCTTGGTTGGCACACCACGTTCCGGTGACAGTCGCACATCCGTTGTACGAACCGTGCGAAGCGTGCAGGGCGAGCCGAAAGAGCCCAAGGAGCCGGAGAACGGGTTGGTCTGGCGAGAGATCGTCGAGCAGATCAACAATCCCGGGTTTGCGGGAAAGTGGATTTCGGTGGACGATCTCGACCGCACGCGGTACTTCAGCAAGCAGCCGTGGATCTTGCTTGATGGTGGC
The DNA here is from genome assembly GCF_040674755.1 of Nocardia sp. NPDC049737. Lineage (NCBI taxonomy): Bacteria > Bacillati > Actinomycetota > Actinomycetes > Mycobacteriales > Nocardiaceae > Nocardia > Nocardia sp. NPDC049737. The sequence continues at coordinate 160,847 of NZ_JBFANH010000012.1, forward strand.
CTGGAGATGGTGGAACAGATCGAGCAGACAGGCCAGAAGCGGCTTCGGTCCCTACTACCCCGCGACATTGGCTTTGCCAGTTTCCCTGGGCAGGATGATGCGTTCATCAGCACGCCTGATGCGCTCCGGCGAACAGGAATTGGCGAGAAAATTGCACGCTGGTTGATTATTGGCGAGGTTGTCCGGGACTGGAACACTCATGCCTACGAACAGGCCGTAGTGCCATATGATCTCAAGCTGAAGCCGCTAGAATACGATTCGCAAAGCGCCTGGGGGCGACTGCTCTGGCAAGCACGCAGCCATCTTCGCTCCACTAAAGACTTCGATGGCAAGACGCAAGACGATCTTGGTAAGCCATGGTGGGCTTGGTACAGGTGGGTTCCTGAAAGGTATCTGACACCGCTGTCGATCACATTCGCGTTCGTAGCTACGCACAACCATTTCGTGTTAGATCGGGGCAAGAATGTGTTCAAACAGTCCGCGCCGGTAATCAAGCTGCCGCATGATGCGAGCGAGGAAGCGCACCTTCAACTGCTCGGACCATTGAACAGTTCCACCGCTTGCTTCTGGCTCAAGATGGTGAGTCAAGATAAGCCAAGCAACGGTGTCGGCCGAGGGCTTGAGTCCGAAAAATGGACAGTTCGTTACGAGTTCACTGGAACAAATCTTGAGGAATTTCCACTGCCGCAAGGGTTTGCAGCAAGCTTGGCTAAACAACTCGACAAAATAGCGCAAAATCTTTCGGCGGTTAGTCCGGAGGCCATTTGCGCTAAAGGCGTCCCGACTGCCACGGTGCTTCGCGAAGCAAAGCATCAGTGGCATGAACTTCGCGCACGCATGATTTCACTCCAGGAAGAACTGGACTGGTATTCGTACTCGGCATATGGACTATTGCCTGATCAAGTAACCATTGCCGATTTCACTCCTCCCGGGATTTCTCTCGGCGAGCGCGCTTTCGAGATCCTGCTTGCACGTCAAGTAGTGAGCGGAGGGGCGGAAACAGAGTGGTTCCGCCGACACAACTCTCCCTTAGTTACTGAGATACCCGCGCATTGGCCCGATCAATATCGAGATCTTGTACAGAGTCGCATCCGGGCAATTGAATCCGGGGGCGCTATCGGTATGATCGAACGGCCGGAGTACAAACGTCGCTGGCTTACTGAGGGCTGGGATGCTCTGCAGGATAAGGCTATCCGAGCCTGGCTACTCGATCGCCTGGAGCGTCGAGAGCTGTGGTACGACGAAGACGATCAACCAGCCATCCGTTCATTAGCGCGGCTGACCGACTTGCTTGCCCAAGACGAGGTTTTCGCCTCTGTGGTAGCTATTTATGCTCCGCGTCAGGACCTGGCCAAAACGGTGGCCGACCTCATCACTGAGGAGCATGTGCCATTCTTAGCAGCGTTGCGATACAAGCCGTCCGGATTGAAGAAGTGGGCTGACTGGGAGCACGTCTGGGATTTGCAGCGGCAGGAAGACAGCGAAACCGACCTGGGTAAGCAGAAAAGCATCCGAGACTCGATTCCACTACCTCCTAAGTACGGCAGTACTGATTTTCTTCGCGACTCGTACTGGAAGGCGCGCGGGAAGCTGGACATGCCCAAGGAGAGGTTCATCTCCTACGGAGAAACCAATGTCGCCACTCCACAGCGCTACGGCTGGGCTGGGTGGGATCACCGGGAGCGGGCGCAGGCTCTCGCGACGTATTTCACAACCCAAGCCCTGGACGCCAAGCACATCACCCCGCCGTTGGCGGGCCTGCTTGAGTTGCAGCCGTGGCTTGAGCAGTGGCACAACGAGTTCGACGACGACTACAGCGCATCCCCGGCAGCCTTCTTCGCCGGCTATCGCCGCCAAATCCAGTCCGAGCACGGATTGACCGATGACGAACTGCGTGCCTGGACCCCGCCGAAGGCGACTCGCGGCCGGGGCACGCGCAAGACCACGAAGACGGAGGAGTGACCGTGGCACCGAAGGGTGGCGCGCAGAAACCTTTGCTGCGGGACCTGATTCACATCAAGGAACACATCTCTACTCCTGACTTTGTGCTCGCGCTGGTGGAGGCGGTGTCTGATCCGGAGTCCATCGCGCGGGCGGTGCGCGAGTACGTGGTCACCGAGCAGCTGCTCACCAACTACGATCAGTCGCTCGCTCTGATCAAGTCCGCGCTCGACGGGCGTACTTCCAAGCCGACCTACCTGCACGGTTCGTTCGGTGCCGGTAAGTCGCACTTCATGGCAGTGCTGTACGCGCTGTTGTCGAACAATCCGGAGGCCCGGGCGCGCGCGGAGTTCGCGCCGGTGCTGGCGAAGCACGACTGGCTGCAGACCGAGGGACGCAAGTTCCTGCTCGTTCCGTACCACATGATGGGTGCTAAATCGCTGGAACAGCGGGTGCTCGGCGGGTATGTCGAGCATGTGCGTGCGCTGCACCCGGATGCGCCGCTGCCGCAGGTGTATCGCACCGACGCTCTGTTCGAAACTATCTCCGGGATGCGTTCCCGCCCAGGAGGCGAGGATTTCGTGCTCGCGGCACTCAACTCGCTCTACCAGGTGGACGAGGACGGCGAGGACGAGTGGGGCGACAAAGAGCCGGCCGATAAGGACGAGAGCGGCGAAGCCTTCTGGACCAGCGCCCGACTGAACGAGGCCATGGCCGCGCCCGAAGCGCACGAGCCCGGGGCGACACTCAATCTGGTCAAGCCGAAGACTCCCCAGGAGTTGCGCGCGAAGCTCGTCGGTGACGCCAGCGCCACCCTGGTCACCGGTTTCACCCGCGATGCCGCCGAGGACGAGCACGGTTTTATTTCGCTGGACCGCGGTCTGTCGGTCATCGCGCAGCACGCCAAGGACCATGGCGGCTATGACGGGCTGATTCTGTTCCTGGATGAGCTGGTGTTGTGGCTGCACACGCAGATGCACGACCACAAGTTCGTCGCCCGCGAGACCGCGAAGATGACGAACTTCCGGGAGGGTGGCGATACCCGTCGCGCCATCCCCATCGTGTCGTTCATCGCCCGTCAGCGGGACCCGCGGGAACTGTTGGGCGGCGAGGCATCCGGGGCGTACGAGGCGGCCATCCACGACAACCTCGAACTCGCCTCCGGGCGTTTCGACGTGATCGAGCTCGAAGACCGCAACCTGCCCGAGATCGCGCATGACCGGCTGCTCAAGCCGATCGACGATGACGCGAAGGCGCAGATCGACGCGGCGTTCGCCGCGACCAAGCGGGTCGGGCCGCAGGTATGGGATGCACTGCTCGGCTCCGACCAGTCCACCGGTGCGGACGAAGCATCCTTCAAGCACGCCTACCCGTTCTCCCCGGCGTTCTTGTCCACGATCGTCCACATGTCGACCGATCTGCAGCGCAATCGCACCGGTCTCAAGCTCATGGGCGAGTTGCTGGCGCAGCGGCGCGACAATCTGCGGCTGGGGCAGCTGGTTCCGCTGGGTGATCTGTACGAGGTGCTCACCGCGGGTGGGGACCGACCGTTCGTCGCCGATAAGCGGGTCATGTTCGAGGCGGCGGATCGGTTGTACCGCAACGATCTTCGCCCCTATCTGCGGCGACTTTACGAGGTCACGGAGGACGACGTCGATGCTTACCTGCATCGGCCCGACGAGCTCACCGACTTGAAGGTCGTCAATGGCTGCAAGCAGTTCGTCGCCGACAATCAGCTGCTGTGCACGCTGCTGCTGTCCGCGCTCGCTCCTGGGGCGTCGGCCTTGCATGAGCTCAATGCCCGAAAGCTGGGCGCACTCAACTACGGATCCATCTCCACACCCATTCAGGGCGCGGAAGTGGGCATCATCTCCAGCAAGATCGAGGAGTGGGCCGGCCAGTTCCCGGAGATCAAGCCCAGCGAGCCGGTTGGCAATCGTGGTGTGCGCCTGGAGCTCACCGGCATCAGCGTGGACTCCGTGCTCGCCAATGCCGGCGCCAATGACACTCGCGTCAACCGTGCGGCGCTCGCCAAACGTATATTGATCGACGAATTCGGTATCGAGCCTGCTGGCGACCGGTTCGGTCCCGACACTCTGCGGTTCGTCTGGCGTGGCTCGAACCGCCTCGTCGAAGTCGTGTTCGGCAATGTTCGCGACGAAAACGAACTGCCGGACAATGAACTTCAGCCGAGCGAGTCGAGCCTGTGGCGCCTCGTCATCGACTTGCCCTTCGATGAGGACGAGGATCACACCGCCCGCGAGGACGCCATGCGCATGCGGGAACTGCGCGACAAGCAGCAGGACCACCCAACGAACACCGTTGCGTGGCTTCCCGACCACCTGTCCAAGGCGCGCTGGGACAGCTTCCGGAAGCTGGTCGTCATCGACAAGGCGGTGGCGGACAAGGCGCGGTTCGACACCCAGTATGCCGCCACTCTCAGCGCCGACAACCGGGCTACCGCCTGGAATATGCTGCGCGAGCAGCGCGACACGTTGATGAACCAGATGCGGGCGGCGTTCAAGAAGGCGTACGGTCTCGACGAGAAGACCGAGACCGACGTGCAGAACGTCTTCCACGAGCATCTGCAACCGCTGCCTGAGATCCCGGATCTGCGTTTGCCGTTCGGTTCCACCATGCGCGACGGCGTCCGGCACATCGCTGGTCTCATGCTGGCCCACCAGTACCCCGCGCACCCGCATTTCGAAGACCCGGACTACCTGGAGCTAGCAGTCAAGCCCGCCGACGCGAAAACCGTGTTCGCCCATGTGCGGTCGGCTGCCGAGGCGCGCGACGGGCGGGTGGAGGTTCCGGCCAAGGACCGCAAGATCATGCGGCGCGTCGCGGGTCCGCTCGGACTCGGTGAGCAGAAGGAGGCATACTTCGAGCTGTCGCGGCGCTGGGCCGAGGAGTTCAACCGCTTTGCCGCCGAGGACGGTGTCACCGGCGATCTGAAGATCACCGACCTGGCCGACTGGACCGACCGCCCGCCGAACTCGCGTGGGCTGGACGATTTCCTGAAGAACCTGGTGATCGCCGCGTTCGCCGTGATGGACGATCGGGTGTGGGTGCGGGCAGGCCACCCTCAGGACACCACACCGGAGCCCAGTCAGCTGAAATCCATTGACGCACTGCGTAAACAGGCACTGCCCAGTGAATCCACCTGGGACACTGCTCGTGCGCGCTTCGAGACCATCGCCGGCGATAAGGCCCCCACGCTGCTGCGCGGTCCGATGGTGCAGCAACTCGCACGTAGGCTCATCGAGTTCGCGAACGGCGAGTATCGCGGACAGGCCGCAGATCTGGTGCGGCAGCTGGAGAGCCATGCCACGCTGCTCGGCCTCGATGGCTCCGAACGCCTGGCCACCGCGCAGCGTGCCGTCGCCCTGTTGTCGGCGATTTCCGCTGCAGGTGGCGGCGGTTCGGCCGCCGCCAAGCAGACCGTCGAAGCTTTCGCCGGGTTCGCCCTGGGCGAAGTGACCCCGCAGCAGTTGGGCGCGTCCATCAAACAAGCCCGCGCTGTGGCCACCGCGCTCGAGAACGCGCCGTGGGGCACGCTGAAGCTGTACCGCAAGCTCGGTGCCGATGGCGAACAGTTGCTCGAACAACTGCGGAAAACGGCCCGTGCCGACCAGTTCACCGCGGATCTGGTCGCTAAGCTGACCGACACCGCCGACGCCATCACCGCGGCGTTGGACACCGCGGAGCCCACCCCACCGCCCACGCCCCCGCACCGAGGCGATGACGTCGATCTGGCGGGACAGTCCAATCATCCCCCAGTGCCGGTCTCCGATCCGGATACGGGTCGTCCGTCCCGATCCGGTGCACGACGCTTTACTGCCGTGAACACGCACGCGGTCATTCGGGAAGTGACAGCGGAACTCGAGGAACTGGCGCGTCAGGACCCCAACGCACGCATAGTCCTGAGCTGGGAGGTGCAGTGAGCTCCGCATCCCCTGATTCTCGTTCCGGCGCACGACCTTTCACCGCACTGGCCTGGTGCGGCGCTGCAGCCTGGGAGGTATACGCGTGACCAGCACCCTGAGTCTGCCGTCCCTGCGTAACTCTGATGTCGCCCAATACCTTTCGACCAGTAGCAGCTTGACCGACGCGCTGGCCGGGAAAGGGCCACGTACTGTGGTTCTGCTGCGCGCCGTACCGGGGTGGGACGGACCGGTCGAGCTGACCATCGGCGGTCGACGAGTGCGACTGGCTGTGGCTCCATCTGTTCTCGGCGTACATGAACTCGTCCTCGAACACATGGATACGGATACCGAGCCGCCGGTGATGGTGGTGCTCACCGACCGTGAGCACGACGAGCTCGACCCGGCCATTCTCGCCCGCACCCATAGGCAACGGGTCAACCTGGTAGACCGCTGGGAGATGGTGCGAACCGCGTTCGGGGCCACCGACGTCGACGAGTGGCTCAAACGCGAGATGTGGGCGGCCGAGGCATTGCTCGACGCCGCCGGGCTCGACGGCTGGCCCCGGATTCCCGGCATGCTGTCGCGAGGAGAGGCATTGTCGGCGCTCGCGACCCGGCGCTTGCGGCTACCCAGGACCGACACCGACCGCATCGACCCGAACATTCTGCTGCAGTGGTCGCACACGGCGGGCAGCGCGGAAAGGCTGCTGGGCCTGCGCGATGCCGAACGCGACGGTTTGACGGCCTTTCTCACCGATACCGAACAAGCCGGTGAGGCCGGTGCGGTGATCCTGGACCTGATGCGTGCCGGGAATGGCGCCGACGCGCTCGCCTTCGGCCTGGTATGCGCGGCGCTGTGGCTGCACCCGCAACCGGACAACGCCACCTACCAGGCGCGTGGACGCGCCGAACGCCGGCTCGGTGACCGTCCTCCCGTCAGCGCCGACGAACTCGACCGTCGCATGGTCGTTTTCGCGCGCGTGTGCACCGCCTACTTCGACACCCAGCTCACCCGTGCTCACGACCGGCGCGCGTATCGGGTGAACGCTCCGTGGTCGGATACGGGGGCCGAGATCGACACCCCATGGACGTCCTCGGTTCGCGCCGCCCGCGAGATCGTCGATCCCGCACTCAAACGAGCCGCCGAACTGGTCCGCGAACTCGGTGCAGACACGGCCGCCGCGGCCAGCCCGATTCTGCGAGCCGGGCTCGAAGCTCGCTTCACGGCGGTCGGAAATGCCTTGGTTAGCAAAGATCCCCAGGCCGTCACCGCGGCGCTCGCGGAGTTGACCGATCACCGGCTTGCCGATGATCCCGAACTCGAGGTGCGTATCCGGCGGGTCGAAATGGCGCAGCGACTCAGCCGATGGCTGACGCCGGAACCGGATCCCGCCGTGGACACCGTGGCCGCGGCACTAGACCGGCACATGCGCGAGACCGCTTGGGTCGACCGGGCTCTCGACTACCTGGAGGCTGGTGGAGACTCCGATCCGGCCCTGAAGGTCCCTTACCGCGCCCTGATCAAGCGAGTCCGGGACCGCCGGCGCGAAATAGACCGCGAATTCGCCACCGCACTCGCGGTGTGGACGTCAGCGGGATCCGACCCGGGCGAGATGCTCACCGTGGAGACCTTCCTCACCCGCGTTGTCGCGCCGGTGGCCGCGCAGCGCAGGGTGATGCTGATCGTGGTGGATGGGATGAGCGCTGCCATCGCCACCGAACTCGCCGACGAATTGCACCGTGGCTGGGACGAATACGACCCGTACCCGGTCGGCGACATCCCCCGTCGTCGTGCCATGGCCGCGGCGCTGCCGAGCCTCACCGCGGTCTCCCGCACGAGCCTGTTCGCCGGAGTGCTCACGCATGGCGACCAGAGCGTCGAGCGCAAGCTGTTTCCGCAGCATCGTTTCCGAGGCAAGCAGCAGGCGCGCATCTTCCACAAGGACGACCTGCGTGCCGAGGATGGGCATCCCTTCGGCAAGGACCTCACCCACGCCCTGGCGGAACCCGGAACCCATATCGCGGTAGTCCTCAACACCATCGACGACCGGCTCGCCAAGGAACGCAAGCTCGGCGACCCGAGCTGGGAGCTGCGTGAGATCGGTGACCTCACAGCCCTGTTGCGTACCGCGGACGAACACAACATGGCCGTGATCATCACCAGCGACCACGGCCATGTCATCGACCGGCACAGCAAGCATGTCGACGTCCCCCGGGCGCAATCGGCCCGCCACCGTTGGCCTGACGGTTCCGGCCGGCTCGCGGAAGCCGAGATCGAGCTGTCCGGTCCGCGGGTGGTATGGACGCGCCCCGGAGAAACCGAGGCGCACCCCGGCGCTTCCATTGTCGCCTTGTGGGACAACGACTCCCGTTACAGTACGCAGAAGGCGGGCTACCACGGGGGCGCGGCGCTGGCGGAGATCACCATCCCGATCCTGGCGTTGGTGCCAGTCGGGATCGAGCCGCCCAAGGCATGGCTGCGTCGGGGGCTAAACGATCAGTCCCCCTACTGGTGGTGGCCGGACCGTCCCACCCCCGAGGTGGCCCGAGAACCCGAACGGACAACCACTCCCCAGCGCAAGACCGAACGCGCTGCACAGCAATATCCGCATGGCGTCGAACCGATGTTCGAGCTGCCTGAGGTTTCCCCGGCCGAGCCGGTGGCGAGCCGCGACGACACTTCCCGCGAGGATCTGGTGAGTCGGTTGCTGGCCTCGGAGACCTTCGCCGGGCAGCGCACCCTGCTGTCCCGCCCGCCGCAACCGCAGATGCTGGAGAAGGCTATCCGAGCACTGCTCGAGGGGCCTCTGCCCATCACCGCGCTCGCCCAGCGTGTCGGTTACCCGTCTACCCGCCCACCGGCAAGCTTCGCCGCCGTGTTGAGCCAGCTGCTCAACTACGACGGCATCACGGTGCTGGAGACCCTGCCCGACGGCCGCACTCTGAAACTGAATGAGGCTCGCCTGCGCACCCAATTCGGGCTATGACCGAACGCCGCGCCCCGCATGCGAGACTTGGCTCGTGAGTAGCGCGCAGCCCATGCCGGTAAGCGCGGCACGACGTCGCCTGGTCATCGACGCGCTGCGGCGGGGGGCCGTCCCCGAGTCGGGGCTTGACCTGCTCGCCACGGGGCTCGACCGGTTCGAAGCGGCCATCGACGCCGAACTCGACGCGGCGGCCTGCGGCGGGTCGGTGTTCAAAGCGGTGCGCGGCGAATACGGCTCCGGTAAGACGTTCTTCGCACGGTGGCTGGCCGAACGCGCCAAGCGACGCAACTTCGCCGTCTCCGAGATCCAGATCTCTGAGACCGAGACCCCGCTGCACAAGCTCGAGACGGTCTATCGACGCCTCACCGAACGGCTGACCACCTCCAGCTTCCCGCCCAGTGCCCTGCGCCCGGTGGTCGACGCCTGGTTCTTCGCGCTCGAGGAGGACGCGCTCGCCGACGGCGCAACGGACGCCGAACTACCTGACGCGGTGGAACAGCTCATGACCGCGCGACTGGCCGAGGTATCCAGGCACGCACCATCTTTCGCGGCCGCATTGCGCGGCTACCGGAACGCGACGCTGGCCGGTGACGAATCGACCGCAGCCGCCGTGCTGGCATGGCTGGGCGGTCAGCCGAATGTCGCTGCCGCGGCGCGACGCGCGGCCGGGGTGCGCGGTGACCTGGATCACTTCGGTGCTCTCGGCTTTCTGCAGGGGCTGTTGGTTGTGTTGCAAGACAGTGGCTACCGCGGCTTGCTGGTGGTCCTCGACGAAGTGGAGACGCTGCAGCGGGTGCGCTCCGATGCCCGCGACAAGGCCCTCAACGCCATGCGCCAGCTGATCGACGAGGTGTACTCGGGTCGCTTTCCGGGCGTGTACCTACTGATCACCGGAACGCCCGCCTTCTACGACGGGCAGCAGGGCGTGCAGCGGCTCGCGCCGCTGGCGCAGCGTCTGGCCACCGACTTCACCACCGACCCACGCTTCGACAACCCGCGGGCAGTGCAACTGCGACTGCCCGGGTTCACCCTGGACTCCTTGAGCCAGCTCGGAGTCACCATTCGTGACCTGTACGCCGACGACTCCGATCACGGGGACCGGATTCGGGCAGTCGCAGACAATGCCTACATCGCCGACCTGGCGACAGCGGTGGGCGGCGCATTGGGCGGCAAAGTCGGTGTGGCACCCCGGCTTTACCTGAAGAAGCTGGTCAGCGATGTGCTCGACCGCGTCGATCAGTATCCGGATTTCGATCCGCGCCAGCACTATCGGCTGACGGTGACGCCCACCGAACTCACCGCCGTCGAGCGAAATCTCACCCGTGCCAACGACATAGACCTCGACCTGTGAGCGAGGTGAACACAGCCCGAAACGCCGATCCGCTCGACCGGCTCGACCCGGTCGTCGTGCATCACATCGTCAACACCCTGGGCTGGCCCGACCTTCGGCCCCTTCAAAAGGCCGCCATCGAACCGCTGCTCGCCGGAGAAGACGCGGTCCTGCTCGCCCCGACTGCGGGCGGCAAAACCGAAGCCGCCTGCTTCCCACTGCTTTCGGCCATGGCGCAACGAGATTGGCGCGGGGTTTCCGTGCTGTATCTATGCCCGCTCAAGGCGCTGCTCAACAACCTCGTCGCCCGAATCGATGGATACGCTCAGTGGCTCGGCCGACGCGCCGCCCTCTGGCACGGCGATATCGGAGAATCCCAGCGCAACCGCATCCGCCGGGAACCCCCCGACATTCTGCTGACCACACCGGAATCCCTGGAAGCCATGCTGATCGGCGTGAAGACCGATCACGACGACCTGCTCGGCGGAGTTCGTGCTGTCGTCGTCGACGAGGTGCACGCCTTCGCCGGCGACGACCGTGGCTGGCACCTATTGGCGGTGTTGGAACGCCTCCAACGAGTGACTAGAGGACCCATCCAACGCGTGGGATTGTCAGCGACAGTAGGCAATCCACACGACCTGTTGACCTGGCTACAGGGCTCGGGGACTCGGGTGCGCCGGGGCCGGGTCGTCGCGCCGGATGTCGAGACATCCAAAGTCACGGCACACCAATCTGTTTCGCAATCACCACCGCCCGGCGAAGTCGAATTGGACTATGTCGGTTCGCTCGAAAATGCCGCCAAGGTGATCGCCACCCTGCACCGCGGCGAGAAACGCCTGGTGTTCTGCGATTCCCGCCGCCAGGTCGAAGAGCTCGGAGCCACGCTGCGGGCACGCGGGGTCGCGGTGTTCCTCTCACACGCCTCGCTGTCCGCCGACGAACGCCGCCGCGCCGAACAAGCCTTCGCCGAGGCCCGCGACACAGTCATCGTCGCCACCTCCACCCTCGAACTCGGCATCGACGTCGGCGACCTCGACCGAGTCATCCAGGTCGATGCGCCCGCCACCGTCGCTTCCTTCCTGCAGCGCATCGGCCGCACCGGGCGCCGGACCGGGAGCACACGCAACTGCCTGTTCCTCGCCACCAGCGACGATTCGCTGTTACAGGCAGCCGGGCTATTGCTGCTCTGGGGTCGCGGATGGGTGGAACCGGTCCAAGCCCCGCCACAACCGCGTCACCTTATTGCTCAGCAGATCCTCGCCGCAACCCTGCAACATGGCACCCTCGGTGACAGGGTCTGGGCTGAGCAATGGAACGGCTTGCCACCCTTCGACGGCTCCGCCGAACCGATCCTGCGGCACCTGATCAACGCCGGCTTCCTCGACAGTGATCAAGGTTTGCTTTTCATCGGTCCGGAAGCCGAGAAAAGGTTCGGACGCAGAAACTTCCTCGACCTCACCGCGGCCTTCACCGCCCCGCCGCAATTCACCGTGCTCGCCGGACGCCAGGAGATCGGCCAAACCGATGCCTCGATCCTCACCGACGACCGGCCCGGCCCACGGCTGCTTCTTCTCGCCGGGCGCAGCTGGCGCGTCACCTATATCGACTGGAAACGACGCCGCCTCTTCGTCGAACCAGCAGACGGTGGCGGAATCGCCAAATGGTCGACCCCTGGCCTGCGTGGCCTGTCTTTCGCCTTGACGCAGGCAATGCGGGATGTCATGTGCGGTTTCGACCCGCCGGTGTCCCTCACTCGTCGTGCGATTGCCGCCCTGGCAGATCAACGCGCCGAACGCGCAGCCACGGTCGCATCCGACGCCACCATCATCCAACGCAACGGAAGAACCGTCCGCTGGTGGACCTGGGCAGGCTTCCGCGCGAACGCAACTCTCGCCAACACCCTCGCGGCGGTCACCGAAACCGAGCAGCGCCCAACGGATCTTGTCATCCGGCTGCGACCCGATCTGACACCGGACATGTGGCGCGCAGCCCTAACTCGAGCCGACCTCGTGTTGCCGGCTGTGGATCCTCGCGCAGTCAACGGACTCAAGTTCGGCACGCTGCTGCCCGAGCACCTCGCGGCGGCGACCGTCGCGGCGCGTCTGGCGGACGATTCGGGCGCGCAGCAGATCATTCGGATGGCAACCCAATTCCTGAGCACACCGTGAGTACCTCACGCGCATGGATGCATTGCTGATGCTTGTCGCGCACAGGTTTCCTTACGGACGGCGGTATGCGACCGGAGCGACCCAGTGGAAGCCGTGGGTTTCAGCGCCAGTACCGCCCGGCTGATCGTGCACCGGGTCGGGCCCGCCGCCTGCTATCCGGCACAAGCCCGACTTGGGTGAACTGTTGCCCGTCTACCGATACGACGAGACGCTCATCGACCGCCTCTTGACCCGCAGCCAGAACCTTTGCGGCTCAGACTTTCACGTCACACGTTTGCTCGCTGGGTGGGGGTTCGCGCCTCGGTGCTATCAGGGGGTCGTCGCAGTTGATGGCTCTCGCGAAAATCGTTCGGCCGTCGCGCAATTCCAGTCGGCCCGACAGTGCATGACTGAAACCGCCCGGTTGTGTGTACGCCGCACGGACCTGCCCGCGAAGGCCCTGCTCAACTTCGTTGCGGACGAGCTCGGGCAACTCGATCCAGACGATCCGATCAGCGGTGTTCTCGGTGTCGATCCTCGAATCATCGTGGTGGCCATCCGCCACAAGTCTCCAGTCCTCTTCGGATAACCTGCCAGTTCGGCTCGGTGAGGTTGCCTGTCAGCGATCACGGTTATGCTGCGAAGGCTGGTTTCAGCCGGGGTCTGCCGCATCATGAACGGGGGTTGCGAGTCAAATGTCTGATATCGATCCGTCGGCCGTGTTGCGGTCGGAGATCGCAGCATACTACGCGGGTTTCGGGCAGCCCGAGATGCTGCGCGCGGCGTTTGAGCAGGCGCTGCTGGTGGTGCCGCTGATCGAGCAGGACAGGGTGTTTACTTCCCAGGTCGGTGGCGTCGACTGGATTTGTGCGTTCACCAGCGTCGAGGAGTACGCCCGCTACATGAGTGCCCGCGGGGTCGATCCGGACCAGCAGTACCGCTATCACACACTGCTCGGCAGCCGCCTCGCCGAGTACGCGGCAAGCCGGGCCGAGCCGACCGGAGTCGCTGTCGATATGGCGGGCACAGCACCAATGGCGTTCCCGCCGAACGTTTCCGAGACCTCCCTCGCTGGTGATGGGAACCGCTGATGGGTGAGCAGCTCAATGTCGATCCTGCGGTGTTGCAGCAGGCCGCGGATGGGATCACCGGTGTCATCAGTGAACTGTCCGATCTCGGTGTCGGCGAGACGGGGGCGATGGGCCGAGGGTTTTCGCTGTTGACGTTGTCGCCGATGCAGGCGGGTAAGTCCTCGGTGCAGAATTCGTTCGAGACGTTCACCGAGCGGTGGTCGTGGGGTGTGCGCGCGTTGGTGCAGGCGGGCAATGCGATCGCGCAAACGTTGGGGTTGGCTGCGGGCCGCTATCACATCATGGATGAGAAGTTCTCGAACACGTTCAAGGAGATCACCAGCCATCTGATCGGCAACCCGCATCTGTCGAACGAGGAGATCGACAAAAGGTCGTGGGGAGAGACCCTGGCCGATAACCAGTACAACCAGATCCGCAACCGCGACTACAGCGCCGAGTCGTTCCAGAACGCGTTCAACCAGATCGGCACCAACATCGAGGTCATTCAGGCGGTGGGCCCGGACGCGCTCGCTGGCGCAGTGCCCGGGGTTCACTGGAATACCGGGGCGGCGCAGCGGGCCGCTGAGATTCGTAACGGGCAAGGGGGGTAATAGTTTTGGGGATCGGGGATTTCGTCAACTCGGTCGGTGACGCGATCGAGCACGGCGTCGAATCGGTCACTCAGAAAGCGGGCGAGCTCGCCGATTCCGGGTTGGACGCCGCCGCCACGCTGGCCCGCAAGGTTGGCGCGGACGGGGTCGCCGAGGGGCTGGACGATCTCGGCGACAAGATCGCCGATTTGGCCGGCGGTGAAATCCACGAGCATGAGCTCGGGCAAACCAAGGATCCGAAGGAACTGATCCGCGGTGATCCCTCAGCGATCCACGACGCCGCCGAAGCGTTGCAGAAGATGGGGGATTCGATCGGGCAGACCGGCGATGCCCTGCGTACCGTGAACACCGCGGACTGGACCGGGACCGCGGCCGAGGAGTTCCACACCGAGTTCGCCAAACAACCCAAGCTGTGGTGGGAAGGCGCGGACGCGATGCACAAGGCGTCCGGTGTCCTCAACAGTTGGTATTACGAGGTCACCGCCGCCCAAACCAAAGCCGCCGACGCGATCGCACGATGGGACGCCGCCGAGGCCGAGGAAACCAGCAAGAAAACCCAGTGGAACGCGCCCACCGATGAGCAGAAACGCAAAACCCCCCTGGTCGACACCTGGACGTCGATACGCAACGAAGCCCGCGAGATCCTGCTCGGCGCCCGCGCCCAACGCGACAACGCCGCGACCTCAGCCGCGGCAGCGTTGGCGGCGGCGACGGAGTCCGCGCCGACCGAGCCGCCGTTCACCGAACGTTGGTCCGACAACGTCTCGGACCTATCAGGGGCGTTGGATCAAGCGAAGCTGAACTTCACCTCCGGGTTTTTGACCAGCTTCTCCGGGATCGTGCAGTTCGTTCGCCAGGTCAGCCCACTCGACGCCTACAACCTCACCCATCCGGCCGAATACTTCTCCGGCATGTCGGATCTGGGCACCGGACTGGTGGTGGCTGCTGCCGATCCCGGTGCGGCGGTGTCGTCGATCCTGTCCGGTGCCCGCAAGAACCCCTCGGAATTCTTGGGCTCGCTCACCGGGGACCTGATCACGACCGTCGGGACCGGCGGTGCGGGCGCGGCCAAACCCGCCCTGTCGGCGTTGGACAAGGTCGGCGATGTCTCCAAAGTCACCAAAGCCACTCACACGGTGGGCAGCGCGGCAGAACACGCGCCACACGCCACGCCCAGCACACACACGCCGAGCGCTCCCACGTCTCACGCTCCTTCGTCGACACCACATGAGCCGGGCGCACCGACGGGCACCCACCCGAGTATGACCGAGCCGGGCACCCACCCCAACACAGCGACCGAATCCCCAACTCAACCGGGAACCACCGACCCCCATCCGGGCGACACCACGTCCCAAACCCCCTCGCACGCTACAGAACCCGACGCACCCCGACCGGACAACTCGGCTCCCAACCACACACAGCCGGAGTCACCATCGGCGGCACCGCATCCGGACACGAATCCGGCTCCTCACAACACTGATTCGCCCACCACAACCGAGCACGGCGGTGACCCTCCACAGCAGACCCATGACCCGAACCCGACCCCCACGGATGGGCATCCAGGGGACGGCACGACCCCTGGCGGTCACGACAGCCCGAGCCCGGATCATCAACAGTCTCACCACGACCAGCCGGTGGACAACACTCCGCAGGGTCGCGCCGAGGCCGACCAGGGTGCCGGTGACGTGGCGCGCGAAAACGGCGCGGACAGCAACCAGACTCCGAGCGAGAAGACCTGCGACCGGGATCCCGTCGATGTCGCCAGTGGCGAATTCCTGCTTCCGGAAACCGATCTCGACCTGCCCGGTGTCCTGTCGCTGGTGTTGGCGCGCACTCACCGCTCGAGCTACCGGTATGGCCGCTGGTTCGGTCCTTCCTGGTCGGCGACCCTCGACATCCGTTTGGTCGTCGAGCACGAAGGTGTGACCTTCCTTGGGCAGGACGGGATCATGCTGGTCTATCCGCACGCCGCGGCTGGTGTGGCGGTGGAGCCGATCACTGGTGGGCAGCGGTGGACGTTGACTCGCACCGACACCGGCGGCTATCGGCTCTGGGATCAAGGTCGCGAACTGATCTGGCATTTCGCTCCAGAACCGGTACTCGGCGACCTCGAATCCCGGCTGGGGAACTACGCGATCTCGGCGATTACCGACCGGCACCGTAACCGAATCCGCTTCCACTACAACACCGACGGCGCGCCGATCGAGGTCTCGCATTCGGGCGGATATCGAGTCCTCATCGACACCGCGGCGGGCCGGGTGACCGGACTGTCGGTCAGCAGTTCCGGCGACAACAGTGTTGAAACCGCCACGCGGGTGCGGGAATTCGCTTACGAGTTCGGTGAACTCGCGATGGTCACCAACGCCGTCGGCGCTATTACCCGTTACGGCTACGACACTGAACACCGGATGACCTCGTGGACCGATTCAAACGGCAATCAGATGGTCAACACCTACGACGAGTCCGGTCGCGTCATCTACCAGCGCGGCACCGGCGGTGTGATGAACTGCGACTTCGACTATCTCGAATTCCCCGACGGCACCGGCAGCCTCACCACCGTCACCGACTCCTTCGGTGCGGTCACCAGCCACGGCTTCGACCGGGACCGTCGCCTCCGCGACCTTGTCGACCCGGCAGGTGGTCGTACCCATATCGACTACAACGCAGACCGCAACCCGCTGAAAGTCGTTGCTCCCGATGGTGGCATCACCCGCTACAAGCACACCGCCGAGGGTGACGTCGCCGAAATCACCCGCCCTGACGGCCACGCCGTCGAGATCGAGTACCTGTGGCGCAACCGCCCCACCCGAGTCATCGAGGCAGACGGCAGTGTGCGACAACAGGAATGGGACAAGACCGGCAACCTCGCCGCCGTCATCGATCCGGCGGGCACCCGCACCGAATACCGCTACCACCCCAATGGCGCTATCGCCCAGATCACCAACGCCGACGGTGCCCGCACCACTATTGAGGTAGATCCGGCCGGTCTTCCCATCCAGACAACCGCCCCGAATGGCGCGATCACCCGCATTGAACGCGACCACTTCGGCAGACCGATCCGAGTCATCGACCCGCTCGGCGGCCACACCTGCTATGCGTGGGCTCCCGATGGAAATCTGCTGCAGCGCACCGATCCCGACGGTCACACCGAATCCTGGACCTACGACGGTGAACGCAATCTGCTGACACACACAGACCGCGCTGCCAACCTCACCCGCTTCACCTACGGTGCCTTCGACCTGCTGACCTCCCGCACCGATCCCGACGGGTCGACCACCCGCTACACCTGGGATGCTGAACGCCGCCTCACCGCGGTCACCAACCCCCTGGGCCACACCTGGACCTATGAGCACGACCTCGCGGGCCGTCTGATCGCCGAAACCGACTACACCGGCGCCACCACCCACTACACCCACGACCGCGCTGGCCGCGTCGCCACGATCACTCCTGCCACCGGCGTCACCCGCCACCACACCCACGACATCCTCGGTCGCCTCACCGAAATCACAGCCGACACCGGCGAATGGCTCCGCTACACCCACGACCCCGTCGGGCGCATCCTCACAGCTGTCTCCGGCAGCGGAGGGGACTCGATCCACACCCTCGAATTCGGCTACACCCCAACAGGCCACATCGCCACCCAAACGCTCGATCATCAACGCCCGATGCGGCACGACTACGACCAACTCAGCCGCCGCACCCGCCGCATCACCCCTTCCGACGCGACTACCGACTGGCACTACGACTTCACCGGCCGTACCCGCGCAATGACAGTCGACGGCAACCACGTCCAGTTCACCCACGACCCACTCGGTCGTCTAACCTGTTGGCGCATAGGTGAAATCGCGGTCACCCGCGCTTTCACCGCGATAGGGCGCCTCACCCACCAGGACGTCACTGCCTACCCCGGCAGCTCACTCGACCTCGGCCCGTCTACCCGCCCGAGCCCAAGCCTGCTCCGGTACGACGAATACACCTACCGCCCAGACGGATACCCCACCAGCCACATCCTCACCCACCCCGACACCGACCCGGTGCTTCGCGAATACACCCTCGATCCCGCAGGCCGTGTTACCACCATCACCCGCAACGGCACCCTCACTGAGCAATACACGTACGACCGTCTCAGCAACATCACCAGCACCCTGCCCGCGCAGGCCTCCGGCGAAGGCGCCGTTGCTCTCACCGCTCCAACAACACCGGCTACCACTCCCGGTTCACATCCCACACTGGAGACCAACGACCACCGCGAATACCAGAACAACCTCCTCATCCGAGACGGCCGCACCCGCTATCAGTACGACGAGTCCGGCCGCCTGATCCGCAAAATCACCACACGCCTGTCCCGTAAACCCGATATCTGGCAATACCGCTATAACGCCTTCGACCAACTCACAGACGTCTGGACCCCGGACCACCAGTGGTGGCACTACACCTACGATGCCCTCGGTCGCCGCACCACCAAACAACACCTAGCCGCCGATGGCGCCATCCTCCACCGCACCGACTACACCTGGGACGGCACCCACCTCATCGAACAGACCACCGACGACAGCTCGAAACGGTGGCAGTACCAACCGAACTCCCACATCCCCATCACCCAGACCACCGACCAAACCCGCGTCGACCGCGAGTTCTTCGCAATCATCACCGACCTCGTCGGCACCCCCACCGAACTCATCGATCCCGCCACCGCGACCAACACCGCCACCGCGTGCACCGATCTATGGGGCAACACCACCTGGCCAGAACAAGCTGAAACCCCACTCCGATTTCCTGGTCAGCAGCACGACCCCGAAACCGGTCTGCACTACAACCTGCACCGCGTCTACGACCCGCGCACAGGGCGGTTTCTCACAGCAGATCCTATGGGTCTCGCACCTGGCCCCAACCCCATGGGCTACCCTCGCAATCCGGGGCTGTGGACCGACCCGTTGGGGCTGGTGCCCTGTCGTAATGAGGACGGATCGTTCCAGTTCCGTGAGCCGAATCCGGCTCACCCGCCGAATCCTCAACTCGATGATTTGATGCACAAGAAATATTCGGAAAGCTACGACTGCTCAGAGATCGCGCAGGACATGCTCTCTAGAGCCGATGGGGTTGGGAGCATCATACGTTACGAACCAACAGACGGGAGCCTCCTGCTCACGCCCGAGAACGCCGGGCGTGTAACCCAGGAGTACGTATTCCATGAGGTATATACAGATGGTCGTTATGTTTACGATCCAAGGCTATCGGTAACTCCGATTCCTTTAGGCGACTTTGAGAGAGTGATCAAATACCTAAACCCGGGAGTGAGGTGGTCGGGATGACCAGCGCAGCCGACCGACCGTCCAAACGTATACTCTCCACGCTTGCGATTCTCGGCGAGGTCGAATGGGCTCGAATTGATATGGGTTTCGATGACTTCTCCCCCCGGAGGACTCCGCCATTCATAGTTTGGCGCTACAAGTCTGAATCCAGCGATACACCCGAGTTAATCCGATCTGGCGTACGATCCTATCGCGGCGAGATCGACTGGAATGTCGATAAACCAGGTCGCAACTGGATCATCCAGCCGATACGAGTCGCCTCGGGCACTCCGGAATTCCCGGGGATGGAGGGGCGCGAACTGTTAGACGCCATCGCGCAGAGCGATCCAGAGTATTGTGAATCTTCCATCCGAGATTTCCAGAATTTATTCGAGTATCTGTCCCGTCTATGGTGACTTAGTAACCATGAATAAGGATGAGGTGGTTACTGCGACTTCTGGCAAGACTTCTTTTATTACCGTAGCCGATCGTAGACGGCGCTCCTCGCAAAGTTTCGCCCACATTGTCATAAACGCGCCCAACCTCTGAACGGATGGATTGCGAAAGCCCGGACGTCGAACGGATCGGCCGCCTTCTCGCCGAATGGTTCCCAACCCGGAAAGCAATGACAGCCGTGGAAGATTTCGAATGCGCCGATCAAGTGGTTTGTTTCCTCGGCGAATGCATAATCGCGATACGCGCCGACATCCGATCCGCCGTGCCTATTTCTCGAAGCCCATGTAGATGTCCTTGCCGGTACGCCACTGGCTCTTGTGCAGGAATTGCGGGTCGATGTGTTCCTCGGCCTCAATGACTCCGGCCGCGGTCGACGTCAAGTGTGATCTGACGGTCGACTAAACTGGCTCGCTCACGAGATTTCCTGTGACGCAACGGAATCCGGTGTCGTCGTCGAGCATCCCGCGCGTGGCATCGTTGAATGCTGCTGGTTCGCCTCGGTCGAACGGGCTGGTGAATGCCGAGCCTTTGAGCTCGAATCGGTCGGTGGTGGTCTCGGTGGCCGTCCATTCCCAGGTGTTTCCGACGAGATCGTAGATGCCGAATGGACTGACTCCGCTGGCGTAGGTAGATACCGGCGTCGTGGTGCCGGGCCCGGAGCCGCGGACATTGCATTTGGCCGGGGTCGGCTGGTTGCCCCAGGGCCAGGTGTTGCCGCGGGTGCCTCGGGCGGCTTTCTCCCATTGTTGGCTGGTCGGCAGAGCTTTGTGGGCCCATTGGGCATAGGTGTTGGCGTCGTCCCAGCTGACCCAGACCACGGGGTGGTCGGCGATGTCGCGGGGCGGGGTCGGGCCGTCCCAATGCTGGGGCGTGGAATGTTGGTGGGCGGCAACGAATCGCGCGTAGTCGTCGTTGGTGGTCGGGAAGACATCCATCCAGAATCCGGCCACCCACACGGGTTGGTCTTGTGGTCCGGCGAGGAAGATTCCTTCGGGTACCCAGGTCATGAGCTTGCCGTCGGCGGGATGGCGGGTGTTGGTGCGTTGCTCGATGACGTCGGTGTCGCGAGCGTCGCTCAGGGCGGTGGGAGATATCGCTTCGACGAATCGGGCGAGTTCGTCGTCGTTGAGGCGCGACAGGATGGTGTCGAGGGCTGCTTGGTTCACGGGGCGGGGGCGGATGTTCGCGCCGCCGGCTTCCCAGCGGGAGATCACCCGGGGGTTGACGCCGATATGCGCTGCGAATTCGATCAGACTCATCCGTCGTGCGTCTCGCAGTGCGGCTGCTTCGGAGCCTGTCCAGCTCCGGACCACGATGGCCATCGAGTGTGTGCTCCCTTCCCCGAGCGTAGGGTCTGAGCCTAGTCGCAGCGGTGGTGCGGTGCGCGTCAGATGCGTTGCGGGGGAATGGATTCGTATTCCGCGCGGAGCCGGTCGATCAGCTTGTGGTCGACGGGAAGGTCGATGTCGTCGATGCGGGCGATTGGACGCACACCGACCGCGGCGTTGGTGGCGACGGCCGCGTCGACGTGCGGCAGTTCGGCCAGGGTGATGGGTTTGACGACGACTTCCTCATCGAGGGTCTGGCTGAGCAGGCGCATCGTGATGCCGGGCAGCACGTCGGCCTGCGGCCAGATCAGCTGGCCGTCGGAGATGACGCCGATGTTGGACGTCGCGATCTCGGTGATGGTGCCATCAGCGGTGGTGAACAGGACATCGTCGGCGCCGTCGCGTTGGGCGAGGCGGCGCTGGTAGAGGGCGCCGAACAGGCCGACATGCTTGGTTTTGGGTAGGTCGCGGGTGTAGACCGCCGACCGCAGAGTCATCGGGGCTTGTGGGACGGCGGGCGCTTCACGCCAGGTCACCAGGATCTGAGGGTCGGCGTCAGCACCAGGCCTGCCGAGGGCGATATGCGGGTCGAA
Organism: Nocardia sp. NPDC049737; assembly: GCF_040674755.1. NCBI lineage: Bacteria > Bacillati > Actinomycetota > Actinomycetes > Mycobacteriales > Nocardiaceae > Nocardia > Nocardia sp. NPDC049737. The sequence goes on from NZ_JBFANH010000012.1 coordinate 182,526, forward strand.
CACGGTGACCCGCACGACGACTGCGGCGTCGGTGTCGGCCACGGCGCGGCGGATGAGGTGGCGCACGCGCTCGGGGTCGAGTTCGGCGTCGAACACCGTGCGGCAGTCGCGGGTGAGCCGGTCCATGTGCTGGCTGAGCCCACGCACAGCGCGATTCTCCACACGCATGGACGTGAAGTGCCCGTACCCGACCAAACCCAGCGCGGCGAGCTCGGACTGACTGATCGGCGACCCGTTGAGTTCCATGCGGCCAGTGTGTCACCGAGGGCGCGTCGCGAAAGCGTGGCCCAACGCCGAACGTCAGTGAAAAGTCAGTGCAACGACATTCAGCGACAGTTCCGGGCAGGCGGTTGTGCGCCGATTCTGAGGTCCATGAAAAACACGGATCGCGGCAGCCGGGGTTTTCAGTCCGATCAACCAACCCTCCGCAGGGACCGAACCATCATGAGATCACCCGCAGCAATGGGCTACATCCGTCGTGACGAATCCGGCACACGCCAACCGTGGGACGAGACCGAAATCCGGCGCGCTGCACAGGATTTGGGCTACAACCTGATCAAAACAGTCGTGTTCGGCGACGACACGGACCATCCGGCGATGCGCCTGCGCAACGTGGCCCGCAACATGACCCGGGTGCGCGGGGTGGAGATCTCGGCCGTGCTTATCCCGAACCTGAGGCATCTTGACGGTGACGTGGGGCCGGTCATCGAGTGGTGTGACGAGGTGATCACCGTGGAGGACGGTGCGAGCTACAGCCGCCTCGGATCACATGTCATCGCCTGATGCTGGGGTGGCAACTGGGCCTGGTCATCGTGGTCACGCTGCTGTTCGCGGGAGCGATTTCCGGGGCCGCGTGGCTGATGTACCAGGACCGGGCCGATGACGGACTGGACAGTCAGAGCACATCGACATACGACACCGCCGCAGACACCGCTCTCGGTGTGAGTGCAGTCGAAATTCTATCCAGGCTCGGACCTGAGTATGACGCCCCAGACGACCAGTGACCAAAGGAGCTACTTCGATGCCAACATCGCACGACGCGCTACCGCAGTGGCGGAAGGTCCTCGATGCCGAGATACGGCCGTGGCTGGAGGAGCACCGCGCCTGTGGAGCCCTCGAAGGCGGCACGACATCGCAGGCGTGCGGCGCGAAATGGTGGCTGCTGCAACAGCATCAAGCACGCGGATTGACGTTTTCCGATGTCGCTTCAGGTGGTTGCGCAGCGTCTCGGCTGGGCACCAAGCAGCATGAGGGGGCCAGCCATGCGGGCTGAAGGTCTCGGCGGTTCGAGGCATTGCAGGCTCCTCCGGTCTACGACGGAGGCGGCACAGCGGCAACGTGCCGAGGTGTATCACGTCCGGAATCCCCTACGGTTGCCCCGATGCCGCGGTGGTTATGTGCCCCGGCATCGGGCGTTTCCACGAGGCTCGACGATGAGTGGTGAACGACGGCTGTCGGCGCTGCTGGACACCGCGTTCACCCCCGCGCGGTACTGCCTGAACGGAGCGGCGTGATGGGGCGGCTGCGGATCGCGGTGATCGGCTGCGGCGTCGCCGCGCAGACTCGGCACTTGCCCGCGCTGGCTCGTCTCGGGGACCGGTTTCGGGTGGTCGCACTCTGCGACACCGACCCGCGGGCGCTGCAGCAGGCCGCGGTGTGGGCGAGTGGATGTCGCGTCTTCGCCTCGGTGGGACAGCTGTTCGCCGCGGCCGAACTGTTTGACGCAGTGCTGATCGCCACCAGCGGTGACCATGTCGCAGAGATTCAGGCTGCGGCGGCAGTTGGGAAGCCGGTGTTCGTCGAGAAGCCGCTGTCGCTGACGCCGGACCAGGCGCGAGGGTTGGTCGAGGCCATCGAGTCCGCCGGCATCGGTTGCGTTGTCGGGTATATGAAGCGCTACAGCGCGGCGGTGACGACCGCGCTAGGGCAGGTCGGGATCGCGTCGGGTCTGCGCACCGCGGCTGCGGATCTGGTTCATCCGCCAGAGGACCGCTATCTGTATTCGGTGCTCGGCCGCGCGCGGCCGCCCGGCGGGTCACTGTCGGAGTTCGTGCACCACCAGGTCACCGATGGAGCCAGCGCTGCGGCCATCCGGCGGACCGTCGGAGTCGATGCTCCCCTCCCCGCGCTGGCCGCCTATTTCCTGTTGGCCACCAGCGTCATTCACGACGTGAATCTGTTGCGGACCGCGCTCGGCGGCCAGGTGCGGGTCGTGAACGCCGCGTTCTGGAACGACGGGCTGAGCGGGCAGGCGACCCTGCGCAGTCCCTCGGGGCGGGTCGGGCTTATGTCCTACACCTTCGTCGCGGCTGGCCGGTACACCGAAACCCTGTCACTGGTCGGCGACATCGCCCGGTGCGCGGTGTCGTTCCCATCGCCGTATCTGCCATACGCGCCGATCGCGCTGGACACCGAGAACGACGGTGCAGCGGTGACGCGGGAGTTGGCCTACGACGACGTTTTCGCCGCCGAGCTGATCGCCTTCCACAACCAGATCGTGTCCGGCCAGGCCGCAGTGACCGGCCCGCGCGAAGCACTGGCCGACCTCGAACTCATTGCCGAAATCGCACGGTCAGCGCAGACCGTCGACCGCGACACCACCACAGAAGGGAACCGTCGTGTTGGTCTCTGTTGATCTGGACAACCGCTTCGTTGACGCCTACGGGTTCGACATCGTCGAACGCAAGGGCATCGGCCACCCCGACTCGCTGGCCGACGGGCTGGCCGAGGAGCTCTCGCGCGCCTATTCACGACTGTGCCTCGAGGAGTTCGGGGCGATCCTGCACCACAACACCGACAAGACCGCCCTGCTCGGCGGCTCTGCCACCGTCGCGTTCGGCGGCGGCAGCGTGGACGGGCCTATCACCGCCTTGGTCAACGGCCGGTTCAGCGAGACCTTGGGGGAGCGGAAGCTGTCGGTGGGGGACTTGATCGAGACCGTGTCCCGCGATTTCCTGTGTTCCCGGCTGCCGCTGCTGCGCCGCGACGACATCGAGGTCCGCATGCGCCTGAACCCGGCATCGAGCCCCGGCCATGTCCACAGCGACACCAGCTCCCGCGACGGCGGGCGGCTGCACTGGTTCGCCCCGCGCAGCCTCGACGATCTGAGCGAGCGCCGCCGCCTGCACGCCAACGACACCTCCGCCGGTGTCGGGTACGCGCCGCTGAGCATCGCCGAACGCGCCGCCCTCGACATCGAGGGCTGGCTCAACGGCGCCGAATTCACCACCGCCGCACCGTATTTCGGGTCGGACATCAAGATCATGGTGTGCCGCGACGGAGGCGACCTGCACATCACGTTGTGCGTGCCCCAGATCGATCGGCACACACCGGACCTGGCCACCTACATCGACCGCAAACAAGCCCTGCACGAGTTGGTGCTGCAGCGGGCGCGTGGTCTGGCCCCCTCCGGTGCGGCGACGGTGGCGTTGAACACCCGCGACGACCACGACGCCCAGGAGCTGTATTTGACGGTGACCGGGTCCTCGATCGAGAGCGGCGACGAGGGCGTCGTCGGGCGCGGTAACCGCTGCAACGGTGTCATCTCGCTGATGCGCCCCATGAGTATGGAGGGCGCCAACGGCAAGAACCCCGTCTACCACGTCGGCAAGCTCTACAACGTGCTGGCCCAAGCCGTCGCCGAGCGGCTCTACACCGAAACCGGGCTGCCGATGGCGGTGTGCCTGGTGTCGAGGTCGGGCGGCGAGCTGACCTGCCCGGAGTTCGTTGGGGTCCAGCAGTCCGGCGGCGTCGCCGTGGACAGCGGGTACGTGAGCACGGTCGTCGAGGACGTGATGGGGTCGCTGCCCACGCTGCGCGAGGACCTGATCGCGGGGAGGCGGGCACTGTGCTGACCCAGTTAGCAGCCCGCGACGGCGATCCGGGCTTGCCGGTGTGCATCAACCCGGCCTGTTTCCGGTGGGGCACCTCGGTCAGCGAGTTCCTCACAGCCACCAGGAATGCAGGATTCGAGCGAGTGGAGGTGTCCATCCAGCAGATCCTGGCTCTCGCCGAGGCCCTCGGCGGCTTGGACGCCGTCGCCACCCGAATCGCGGATCTTGGGGTGCGGGTCGAGGCGTTCAGTGGTCTGATCCCGGCCGGGCCGGTGCTGCCCGCGCCGCTGCTGGTCGAGCAGGCCGCGTGGAGCACCGCCGAGGCCAGCATGGATGAACGGCTCACCGCCGCAGCTGCGTTGGGCTGCACGCGGGCGGCGATCGTGTGCAATCCACGCACTGATCTGTCGCCCGCCGACGCCGTCTTGACGGCGGTGGAGCGGCTCGGTCTGCTGGCCGACCGCGCCGAAACCTACGGTGTGCGCTTGGCGGTCGAGTTCATCGGCCTGCACGCGGGGTTGCCCGCGACGTTGGATGGAACTCACCCGTTCGTGCGGGATCTCGCGGGTCTGGTGGGTCTGCTCGACCAGTTGCGCCACCCCAACGTCGGGCTGCTGCTGGACACCTGTCATCTGTTCGCCGCCGCCGTGCCCGAGGCCGAGATCCGGGTTCTGTCGCCAGGGTCGGTCGAGTTCGTGCAGGTCAGCGACGTCCCTGATGGCATCGACCCGGCGGCGATGCGCGATGAGTTGCGCTGCCCGCCAGGGGAAGGCGTCCTCGACCTGCCTGGACTGCTCGCGGTCATCGCCGACACCGGATACAGCGGACCCGCATCGATCGAGCTGTTCTCGCCCGCGGTCTGGAGCCTCGATCCGGCCGAGGCCGCGCACCACCTGTTCGCCGCCGGACGGCATGGCCTGGCTTCCACGCGGGCGTACTCGGCCGGGCACACCCCGATGGGAGGACGGTCATGACGCTGCGTGTCGGGTTGATCGGCTGCGGCCGAATCGGCACTGAGGGACACCTGCCCGCCTACGCTCTCGGCGAGGTGACGGTGAGCGCGGTCTGCGACCTCGACCTCTCCCGTGCTCGACGTGCGGCCGAATCCTGCGGTGCCGCTGTCGAATCCGATGCCATTGCCTTGGCGCGACGCGGCGATGTCGATGTCGTCGATGTCGCGACCCGTCCCGGCGACCGCGCCGCGCTGATCCGCACGCTGCTCGATGTCGGTAAGCCGCTGCTGGTGCAGAAGCCGGTCCTCTACGACCTAGCCGAGGCGCGTGAGTTGGCGCGGGAGGTGCGCCAGGCGGGGCTGGCGGTGGCGGTCAACCACAACGCCCGGTGGGCACCTACGCACGCGCGGGTGCGCGGCTGGATCGAGGCCGGACGCCTCGGGCAGGTGTATGCGGTGCATCATGCGAACAGGTTCAACGAGGATCTGGCCGCCTGGTACACCGATCATCCGGACTACCTGTTCCTCGACCACGGCCTGCACTACCTCGACCTGGTCCGCTACCTCACCGGCCGCACCCCGACGACGGTGTCCGCGCGGGCATGGGCCAAACCCGGCCAGCACGCGTCGTGCCCGCTCGCGTACGCGATCACGCTGGGCTTCGACGACACAGCACCGTTGACCGCGAGCCTGTCGTTCAACAACGCCGTCCCCGCGCCCGGCGGATTCCACTACCGCCTCGACATCGACGGCGTCCTCGGCAGCGCCGGGGCCGACCTGGAACATGCCTGGCTCGTCTCCAGCGACGGCGTACCTGTCGAGAACGAGAAGTGTGGCGGGGCGTGGGTGCCCGACGGCATCCTCGGCGCCTATCGCGCGTTCGAGTACGCCGTGGAAACCGGTGCGGCGCCCCCGCATTCGCTCGACGACCATCTGCGCAGCCTGGCCGTAGCCACCGCGGCCGCGGACTCGGCCCGCGCCGACGGCGCCTGGACTCGCGTGGAGCAGCCATGAACAGCATGCCCCGCGAGGTCGGTGTCGCGGTGATCGGCGCGGGCACGCGATGGCGCACGCTCTACGGTCCGCTGCTGGGGATGCTTCCCGGTGTCCGGCCCGCAGGGATCTGCGGACGCGACCGCCACCGCAGCGCCGAGGCGGCGACCGCGTTGGGCACCGTCGCGTATCCGGACCTCGACGCGCTGCTTGGCGGTCCGGGTGTGGACGCGCTGATCGCGTGCGTGACCTGGTCGCAGAACCCCGAGCTGTATCGGCGGCTCGCGGCCTGGGACGGCCCGGTCCTGCTGGAAACACCGCTGTCGGCGGACCCGACCGAAGCAGCGGAGGTCGCGGCGGCGCTGGCCGCCCGGGACAGTTACACCGATGTCGCCGAGCAGTACCACCGCCGCCCGATCGAGACCGTCAAACGCGACCTGATCAAACGCGGCGTGTTCGGCGAGGTCCGGACCGCCTACAGCGACGGCGTCGGCCACGAATACCACGGTGTTAGCCTGCTGCGCTCCTACCTCGCAGCACCCGCCGCCCCGAGGCGGGTGCTGGCGGTGCAGCGGGATCTGCCGATCACCGACCACATAACCCACCGAGGCGTGTTCTTCCCCGGAGAACGCGTCCAGCACGCGGTGATCGAGTTCGACAACGACACCCTCGCGACCTACCACTGGTCGTGGCTCAACTACGAGTCCCCGATACGCGCCCGCCGCCACGCCGGTTTCACTGGCACCCACGGCGCGGCCTGGGGCGAGGAGATGGTCGCCCTCGCAGACCCGGACAACCCCCACGCCCAGCATTACCGCGTGCAGCGGCGCACCCGCGTCGTGCACGGCGTCGAAGTCCTCGCCGAGATCGCCGTCCTGGCCGACGAGACATGTATCACCAAGTGGCACAACCCATTCCCGCTGCTGCCGCTGGACGAGGAACGCATCACCGCCGCCGCTTTCCTCACCAACCTCGCCGCGGCCGTCACCGACCCCACCGTCGCGCCGCTGTACCCGCTCGCCGAAGCCGCCGCCGACCACGCCACCGTCGCCGCGATGTACCAGGCGATGGCCGATGAGTCCGGCAGTTGGACTACCCCATTACCGGGAGGCGTTTCATGACGATCAGCGTGTACCTGGAAGGTCTACCCGGCGCGGGTAAGACCTCCATAATGGTCACCCTCGCCGCCGCGCTCAGCGAGGACTGCCTCGCCGTGCCCGAAACCAACCCCACCACCGCCGACCGGGAAGCCATGCACGACAGGTCCTCCCAGGAGGTCACCCTGTGGTATTTGCGGCGGGAGTTGCGCCGTGACCGGCTGGCGTCGCGCCTCGCTGACGCACGCCACCCTGTGGTGGCGGTGTTCGACCGCAGTTACCTCAGCGTGCTGGCCTACTGCTGGGCCACCGCCGCGGTCACCGGCGACCGCGACGGGTATCGGCACGCCCGCGCCGTGTTCGACCGCGATATCCGGCCGCACCTGACCCCGACGGCGGCGATCGTGCTGCTCACCACCCCGGTCGCCACGTCGCTGCACCGCCGACGCGACAAGGCCGACCGCGAATTCGAACACCAGTGGTATCGCGGCGACTTCCTCGACGCGCTCGCCGAGTTCTACCGCGTCGAAGCCCCCACACTGGCCGTCGGTCCACTACACAACCTGGACACCACCGGCAGGCCCGCCGACCAGATCCACACGGCGCTGCTGCCCGTCCTCGACCCGACCGGACGCCGCACCGGCATCCCGGTCGAGCGCTTGGCGGCGCCCCTGGTACCACGGGGGCACGGCCGACACCTGTGCCGACCCGCCCTTCGCCGCTACTACGAAACACACGGCGGCGTCCGGGTTCTCGGTCAACCTCTGGGCGAGCCGATCAAACACCACGCTGGTGTCTGCCAGTTCTTCGAGCGGCACGCGGTGCTGCTCGACGAGACCGGCAACATCCTCCCCCTCGATCCCGCCATGACAGTCGACGACCTGATGGAGACACCGTGACCACGCCGCTGCGATTAGGAGTGCTCGGCTGCGGCATGATCGGCAGCGCGTACCTGCGCCAAGCCCACACTGTGGCCGGGGTTCTCGTCACCGCCATCTGCAGCCCATCGGCCTCCTCTCGGGATTCGGCATTGCGGTTGTGGCCGACCGCCCATGCCTACCGCGACCGCGGCGGCCTACTGGGCGACCCAGAGGTGGACGCGATCGTGGTCTGCACCCCACACGCTCACCACTGCGCCGACGCGGTGGCCGCGCTCGAGGCCGGCAAGCACGCGCTGATCGAGAAACCGATCGCGACATCGCTTCGCGAGCTGGACGAACTCGATCTCGCCGCCGCTCGCCACGATCGAGTCGTGGTCGCACTGCCACTCGTGGACCGCCCAGCGCTCACTGCGGTGGCCGACCTGGTTGGGTCGGGAATCATCGGCCCACCAATGGAATTCACCTCCATGCTCGACGTCCCAGGGCCACCACGATCCAACTGGTACTACAGCCACGACGCCGTGGCAGGCCCGGCTCTAGACACATTGCCGTATGCGCTGTCGCGGCTGCTGGCCCTCACCGGCACACCCAGCGCGGCCACCGCCTCGGTGACCCAGGCCATTCATCATCGGCGATGCCTCGACGGCGGAACACTCACCCAGCAGGTCGAGGACCACATGAGCATGCAGCTGATATTCCCGACAGGACAGCAAGCCATGGTCAAGTCGTCGTGGTGCCTGCACCGGCCCGAGGACTACCTCATCGTGCGCGGCCGATCCGGCGACATTCGACTCGACTGCTGGCGCAACCGCATCCTCGTCCGATCCAACACCCCACCCGAGCAGCCGCACTACACCGCCACCTGGGACGACACCCCGGCCTTCGGAATCGACATGCCCACTGTCGATCCCGAACATGTCAAGCTCACCGCGCTGGTCGCCGCAGTGGCGAGCAACAGTCACATCCTGGCCGAATCGTCGTTCGCGATGAGGTTGATCCTGACCGGGTTGGCGACACAGACAGGGGCCGTTGAGGTCTCGGCCGCCACCGGCGGGCCGCAGCCGCTTGTCGAGCTGCGGATCGGACAGGAGTACCTGTAGGCGATGACCGTCACTGTGGAGCGCTCGACGTGGCTGGCGACGCTGCCGAAGGCGCACTTGCACGTGCACCTGGAAGGTGCCGCCCGCGCCACCACCATCGCCGAGTTCGCGAATCGGCACCGCCTGCCGACGCCTGGCGTCGCGGATTTCAACGACCTTCCGGAGTTCCTCGACTGCTTCCGGCAAGTCACCGACGTCATCGCCACACCCGAGGACCTGCAGCGGGTCATCTGCGAGTTCGTCGCCGACGAAGCGGCCGAAGGCGTGCGATACAGCGAACCCATGGTCGGGCCGTGGCTCTACGCCGACCGATTCGGCTGGTCGGTGCCCGACACCCTCGCGTTCATCGACGGCACCTTCCAGCAGGCGGCGCGACGCCACGACATCGAAGTGCGCTACCTGCTCGGGGTGAACTGGGCACGCCCACCGGACTGGATCGAGCAAGCCGCCCGCTTCGCCGTGAAGCACGCCCGCAATGTGGCCGGGCTCGGCCTGGCAGGTGTGGAGCCCGCCGACGGATTCGAGCGCTACTCCCGGGCCGCAGCGATCATCCGCGCACACGGCCTGCTCGTCGTGCCACACCTCGGGGAAACCCAAGGACCACAGTCGATCCGCGCCGCCATCACCGCCCTGCGACCGCATCGGATCGCGCACGGCGTGCGCGCAGCCGCCGATCCGCGCCTGCTCGACGAACTCGCCGAGCACCGCATCGTCTGTGACGTATGCCCGACATCCAACGTGCGCCTCGCCGTCACCAGCGACCTCGCCAGCCACCCACTGCCGAGGATGCTGCGACACGGCGTCGCCGTCACGCTCAACGCCGATGACCCCACGCTGCTGGACACCACCCTCACCAGCGAGTACCAGCACGTCGGTAATGCCTTGGGATTCACCGATCATCAGCTGGCCGACCTCGCCGCCGAGGCAGCGTCCACGGCTGGTATGACCGAGGCCACACGCACGGCACTGCTGTCGAGTATCCGGCGATGGCTCGCCGACGATCAACCCGCCAAGGAAGGACACCGTGGATAGCGACGCCACCAACCAGTTCCAGATCCAGGTCACCGCACGCGCCCTGGTCACCAGGGGCGAGGATCTGCTGCTGGTCTCCAACGACGGCCGGATCTGGTACACACCCGGCGGTCGCCTGCAACCCGGCGAATCGCTGCACGACTGCATCCGCCGCGAAGTCCACGAAGAAACCGGACTCGATGTCGCCGCAGGCGAATTGGTGCACGTCTTCGAATACTGGGAGGCCAAACACCACCGCCACAAAGTGGAGTGTTTTTTCCTTGCTCGCCTGGAATCCGGTGCACTCGACCGGAATTGGGCCGACCTCGACGGCCCGGTCGAACACATGCGGTTCTTCACCCCGGCCGAAGTGCAGGCCGAAGAACACATCTACCCGCAATTCCTGAAGAAGGGCCAGTGGCGTACCGGCAAGGACATCTACATGGGGTTCGAGAAATGAGCACGGCGGGTCGGATGCCGCGGCGACGGCGTGTGGTCTTCGTCGACTGGTGGGGTGTGCTTTCCCACGACTTCTACTGGCAGTCCATTTGCGCCGACCCGCACCATCCGATCCGCGAGCAGCTGATGCAGTACATCGGTGAAATACTGACCGACAACAGCATCCGAGGGGACGAATGGATGCGAGGCCTCCGGTCGAGCCAGCAGGTCATCGCCGCGATGAACCTCACGCCCACCGCCGGACTCGATGAAGGGTTCCTGCTCGACACGCTGATCCGGGACTGCGCCGCCATGTCGGTCAACACCGAACTCGCGGCGCTGCTCGCCGAGATACGGGAACAAGCGTTCATCGTGGTCGCCACCGACAACATCGACTGCTTCGCCGACACCTTCCGCCGCGCGCAACGCGCCGCCGCACCGTGGTTCGGTGCAGCGGCGACGCTGACCAACGCCGTCGGCCTGTTCGACGACCTCATTTGCTCCAGTGACGTCGGCGTCTGCAAAAAGGACGACCCGAACCGGTTCTTCGGCGGGTGGCTCGACGCTCACGGCCTGACGATCGCTGAGGCCACGCTCATCGATGACAAGACCACCAACTGCGACGCCTTCGACCTCCACGGCGGCACCGCCGTGCGATGGGATGCTAACCGCGACAGCATCGCCGAGTTGCGCCACACGCTGGAGCAGTGGACGGCACATTCGCTCAAATGACCGCAAGATCGGGCGAAAGGCACCTCCCCGGTGGCGCGGCGGCAACCGACCGTGGATGCGCGCACCGGGGTTCTGGCACGGCCGGTGCGAACGAACGCGCCTGATGGTCTCGGGGTCGGAAACCGCCGCGGCGGGGTCCGCGCGAGGCGGGCGGGAGGAACGAGGGCGCGAACGCGGCATCGAACTACGTGGATGAGTACCAGAACCGAAGTCAGGAGTAGAACGGATGAGTTCCCACACGGCGCAGTCGCGGCGGATACGCGATGACATCGCAGCACTCACCGAAGAAGTTGCGATACTGGTGGATCCAGGGCATCCGGCAGTCTCAGCACTGATGCAGGCTGCTGATGAGCTGGCAGCAACCGCACTTGCCGCTGCGCCACGGAGCTACGGCGACCGGTCAGAGCAGGGGTGAGCATCGATGTGCACATTGTGTGATGACGAGCACTGCCTGACACGTTTCTATGCGACACCACGTCCGAAAGAGTCGAGAATTCTCGGGACCTGGGATGAGGGCGAATGCGACGCGCCGACGATGTCCGATCATCTCGAGGACGCCAAATCGGCCGCTGTCGAGGCGCGCGAACTCGACGATGCGGCATGGTTCGTGGGTTTCGACAGATTGAAAAGTGATCCGCCGCCACCGATCCGATGGCGTATCGCCGGACCGCTGGAATTTCCCGAATACTGCTTCGGTGATAGCCCCGGAGTCGTAGTGGGACCGATCCGCACGGCATGGGAGCTGGCGGCGTTCGCGGAGCGGTTGATGACCGGCCACGAACACGACGACGGCGGCACCATCGCCGAATGCCTTACCGGTGCAGTGCCGTTGCGGCAGGAACAACACTGCTGGTTCCTGCCGAACCTGCGAGTGATGGGACCATGGCAGGAACGAGTCACCGATGACGGCGCGGTGTATAAGGTTTGTGAGTACCTTCCGGCACCGCCACCGCCCCGACTGTAACTGCCTACCTCTGGAGGAGACGACCACCGGCGGATTGCCCCGTCCGGTCGATCGCCGACGCCACGCTCATCGATGACAAGACCAGCAACTGTGACGCCATCGACCTCAGCGGCGGCACATACGATGGGACGCCAACCGCGGCTGCATAGCCGATCTGCGCCACACGCTGACGCGGTGGATGACATTGGCTCAGCTGCGGGTAGGCCCCCTGGAAGAGGCGCTCAGCAGGTGTTGAGGAGAGCTTCGCAGCGCAGGAGAGACAACGCTGAGCGACCGTCTGTGATGATGCCGGTGCGGGCCATATGGAGGACGCGATCAACGGGCAACAGATGAGGCGTAATGAGTTCGGTCTGGCCTAAAGACGGAGTGTGATCGAGGACGGTGTCGTAGGCCAGGTAGATATCGCAGCGCGAGTTGGAGATAGGCAGGCTGTCGTAGAAGAAGCCGAAATGTTCGATACGGGAGGCCGTTGCGCCCGCCTCGTCGCGAAGCTCCTTCGCCGCGAGATCCTTCGGGTCACCATCGTGATCGAACAGGGCTCCTGCTGGCAGCTCCCAGCCCCATGCGCTCACGGTTTGGCGGTATTGGCGAAGCAGCAAGATCCTGCCGTCGCAGGTGAGGGGGACCACATAGACGGCACCTGCGTTCTCCAGGGTGGTCTGGGTATGCTCGGCGCCGTCGCGACCGAGGATCCGGTCGCGACGGATTCTGCCGAGTTTGTAGGTGAACGGGTAGTCGCTGTCGATCAGCGGCCAACCAACACTCATGTGATGTCCAGTGCGATATCGGTGCGTACGACCCGCCCCCGCAGCTGGATGTGGTTGAGCGCTTCGTAGGCGGTGGAGCGGGCTTGGCTCGGGTCGGCGGCGCGGGCCACCACGTTGATCAGACGTCCGCCCGCAGCGATCAATTCGCCGTCGTCGTTGAGGGCTGTCCCGGCGTGCAGGATGTGCGCGCCGTCGACCGCGGCGGCGGTTTCGAGACCGGTGATGGTGTCGCCAGCGACAGGGTGCGAGGGGTATCCGTCGCTGGCGATGACGATGTTGACGGCGGTGTCGGGGCTCCAGTCCAACTGTGTGTCAGGTTTGAGAGTGGCTGTGGCGCAAGCCATCAGAAGCCCTGCCAGTGGGGTGTCGAGGCGTTCGAGGACCACTTGGGTCTCCGGGTCGCCGAAGCGGGCGTTGTATTCGATGACTTTGACGCCGTCATCGGTGAGGATCAGCCCTGGGAACAGGACACCGGAGAACGGTGTGCCGCGCTTATCCAGTTCTGCCAGCAAGGGATCGACGACTGTCGCGGACAGTGCGTCTTCTACTCCGGCGGGGAGCCAGCTGACGGGGGAGTAGGCACCCATTCCGCCGGTGTTCGGTCCGCAGTCTCCGTCGGCGACGCGTTTGTAGTCGCGGGCCAGCGCCAGCAAGACCGATCGGCTGCCGTCGCAGAGGGCGAACGCCGAGAACTCCGGCCCGGCGAGGTATTCCTCGATCACGACCCGCTCGCATTCGGCGGCGTGAGCGCGTGCGGCGTCGATGTCGTCGGTGACGATGACGCCCTTGCCCGCGGCCAGCCCGTCATCCTTGACGACATACGGTGCACCGAATTCGGTGAGCGCGGCGTCTACTTCGGCGGCGGAGGTGCAGGTGCGTGATTTGGCGGTGGGGATCCCCGCCGCCGCCATCACATCCTTGGCGAAGGCCTTGGAGCCCTCGATGCGCGCTGCCTCCTGGGTCGGGCCGAAGCACGCGATTCCCGCCGCGCGCACCGCGTCGGCGACCCCGGCGATCAGTGGCGCCTCGGGGCCGACCACCACGAGATCGACGTCGAGGTCGACGGCCAAGGTAGCGACGGCGGCGCCGTCGCAGGCATCGACCGGATGACACTGTGCGATCGCCGCGATGCCGGGGTTGCCCGGCGCGGCAAGCAGTTCGGTGACCTCGGGGTCGCGCGAGAGCGCCTTGGCGATGGCGTGCTCACGGCCTCCGGGACCAACGACGAGGATCTTCACAGGTATTCATCCTTTTCTCAGGTGTTGGGCACTCGGGTGGTGGTTTATCGGTGTCGGCGCAGAACTGAGTGCAGCGTATCGAGGCCCCACTCGAGCTCGTCAGCGGTCAGATTGAGTGGTGGGGTAAACCGCAGCACGCGCTCGGCCACGACCGTCAGCAGTAAGCCTTGCTCACGCAGCTGGCCGAGCAGGTGTTGGGGGTCGACAGTGGCGGAGAGTTCCAGGCCTTGGAGTAGGCCTGTGCCGCGGGCTGCGGTGACGGGCAGGGTGTCGTCGGCGGCGAGTTCGCGCAATCTGCTGGCCAAGGTGCGCCCGCTGCGTTCGACGTTTCCTGGGATGTCTTCGGTGTCAATGACTTCCAGGGTTGCTCGCGCGGCAGCGGCGGCGACTGGGTTGCCGCCGAAGGTGCTGGCGTGGCTGCCTGGGGGTAGTGCACCGGCGAGGGTTTCTCGTGCCAGCACCGCTCCCATCGGAAGGCCGGAGGCGATTCCCTTCGCGAGTGAGCAGGCGTCGGGGATCACGGAGCTGTGCTCGCAGGATAAGAAGGGGCCTGTGCGGCAGATGCCGGTTTGTACCTCGTCGAACATCAGCAGCGCACCGTGGTGGTCGCAGAGTTCACGCAGCCCCTGTAGGTAGTGATCGTCAGCGGGGATGACGCCTGCTTCGGCTTGGATCGTTTCCACGATCACGGCGGCGGTGTCGGCGGAGATCGTCGCGGCGGCAGCATCGAGGCTGTTGAAACGGACGTGCGTGACGCCAGCGAGGAGCGGGCCGGTCCCGATCTTGTGCTTGGTGCGGCCGGTCAGGGTCAGTGCGCCGTAGGTGCGCCCGTGAAATCCGGTGTTCGTGGCGATGATCTGGGTTCGGTCTTGGCCTTGTTCGTGGAAGTGGCGCCGCGCCAGTTTGAGAAGGCATTCGTTGGCCTCTGAGCCGCTGTTGCAGAAGAACACGCGATCGAAGGGGGTTCGCTGGCACAGCTGTTCGGCGAGCAGTATTGCTTGGCGGTTGTGAACGAGGTTGGAGGTGTGGACAATTCGCGCGGCTTGCTCGGCGATCGCGGCGGTGATGGCCGGGTGGGCGTAGCCGAGGCAGCTGACGGCGTTGCCTGCGGTGAAGTCCAGATAGCGGTGGCCGTCGACGGTCATGACGTGGCGGCCGCGGCCGTACTCGATGACCAGCGAGGCGGGCTTGTAGGCAGGGAAGGTTGTGCGTTGCGCCGCCGCCAGGAGTCGCGTGGTCTGTTCGTTGGGGTGGCCGGTTCCTGTCGTGGGGTCGGCGACGGCGTTGCTGGTGGCGTCGGTGTCGTTGTGGCTCATGGGAACTCCGGTGGTGGGCCGAGGATCGAGAGTCGCTCGGCGATGATGCGTGCGATGAGCTGGTTGGCTCGGTCGCTGGGGTGCGGGCCGAGTTTGCCGTAGGCGTAGAGGCCCGCCGGGGCGGGTTCGGCCCGGAACGTGGGGGTAAGGTCGATGACCGGCAGCACCGCGCCCATCGCGGTAAAGAACGCCTCGTGGGCGGCGGGCACGCGGTCCAGGTCGGCGGGTTGGGGAACGATGACCAGCGCGGCCTGCTTACCAGCGGCAGCGCACGTCTGGGCGAACCTGCGGATCAGCGCTTCGAGCAGCGCAGTCGATGCCTCTTCGCTGTAGAGGCGGGAGGTGAGGGTGTGGTTCTCGCGCACCACGACCGCGAACGCTCGCCGGAATCCGCGGTCGGGCTGTCGACGGAGGCGGCCGACGGTGAGGTGGAACAGGATCGGAAGGTGGCGTCGCGCTCGGGTGAGCAGGTGCACGACGTGGGGGAAGGCGAGCAGGTCTCGTTGGAACTTGCGGCGGTAGAACGGGTCGATCACCTGGATGCGTGGTAGGTGCGGGCGGTAGTCGAGGTAGTCCTCGGGTCGCTCGATCACGCTGGGGTGCAGGACAAGTCGCCCGTCGAGCAGCTGGAAACGGGGCTTGAACGCCAAGGTGTTGCCGTATTCGAAGTAGTGCTTCCATGCGGACTGGATGCGGGCGATGGTTTCGGGTACGACGCCCATGACGACGAGGCCGGCGTCGAGGTAGGGCAGCTCCCGCTCGAGCCGAAGCAGCGCCTGGTCCAGGCCGTAGTTGCCGACGCCGTAGTTGGCGACGTTGGCACCGGTCGGGCGAGAAAGGTGGTGCGGCCAGGTCTGATCGTCATTGACCAGTCGGCAGAAGGTGAACGAGTCACCGAAACACGCGATCGGAGCTGAGGGCTCGTCACCGTAGCCAGGATTGATGCGCCGCCCGGCGCCGTCGACGCTGTAGCTGGTGACACCGTCATCGGTGATCTCGTTCGCTGTCTCGCCGGGCCGTCGACACCAGCCGAGTTCGGGGTCGAAAGAACGGTGGGCGTGGGCATTCACGGTGGCGGGGCTGAGCACTGGTGCAAGGTCTGCGCGGGTGATCAGCCATGGGAAGGACCGGCGATGCCAACCGATCAACGCCCATGCTGCGAGTTCGGCGACGAGGGCAGCGAGGATTGCCCGCCGCATCATCGCAGCTCCCGTATGCGGTCCAGAATTGCCGCGGCCAGCACGGCTGGGCTACCGGCGGCACCGGAAGTGTCGAGCACAAGGTCAGGGGCGGCCGGGCGGGGGAAGGGGATGTCGACACCTACAACGTTGCTTTCATTTCCGGCGGCGGCCGCGGCATAGAGGCCCTTGGTGTCACGCGCGCGCAACACATCCATCGGCGCGTCGAGGAAGACCTCGAAATACGACGAGAAGGTGGCCCGATTCCATGCTTGCCAGTCGGGGAAGATCGACAGCACAGCCGCGACGACGTCCAAGCCCTGTTGATCGAGCATGGCGCACAACCTCGAGATCCGGCCCGCGTTGACCTCCCGGCCAGCGATGTCATGCCCGGTCTGCTCACCCCACACCTCGCGCAGCATGTCGCCGTCGAGGTAGACCGTGCCGGGGTGGGTGGTGCGGAGTTCGGCCTCCACGAGACGTCCGATGGTTGTCTTTCCTGCTCCGGACATCCCTATCAACCAGGTGATCATGCGATTCCGGCTTTCGACTCGGAGGTTGATGGGTGCTCGAGTATCGAGGTGTAGAGGGAAATGTCGGCGGGATGATCGACTTCACCCCATGGACCGTGGCGGGGGATGGCGAGGATCTGTTCGCCGGTGGTGATCAGGTTCTGCAACAGTGAGGTCATGTCCAGGGCGTCGCGGGTTGCCGGGGTCAGGGCGGCGAGGTGATCGCGTGCCCGTGTCCAGGCGGGTGGGGTGAAACGCAGCAGCCCCATGTATTGGCCTTGGATTTCTTCGGTGGACGCTGCCCTTCGGCCGATTTCGGCGACCGTCGAGTCACTGCGCAGCCGAAAGGTTTCGGCATCATCGAGGGGGTCGGCGAACCGCTTCGCCCACAGCTCGAGCCAATGCGGGTCGTAAGCGATGGCCAGCTCGGCGGACGCCTGGACGAGGGACCGGACGGTGTCGGCGGTGTAGAAGATATCGCCATAGGCGACCAGGCAAGGGGCCGTGCTGAGCCAGTCGTCGGCGGCGGTAAGCGAGACGACCATATTGGTTTCCTGCCAGCGCGGGGCGTGGAAGTCCCGTGACAGTCGCCCGGTGAGTGTCTCGGCGCGGTAACCGGTCACGATGCCGACCTCCTCGACACCGGCCGCGTCTAGAGCATCGCGGTGGCGGTCGAGCAGGGTTCGGCCGCCGACGTTTACTAGGCATTTGGGGTGCTCGTCGGTGTGTGCGCCCATGCGGCTGCCCCGACCGGCAGCGAGGATCACCGCGCGCATGGCGCGCTCGCGAAAAGGTCACAGAACAGGGCGATATCGTGCGGGTCGGGCACGGTGACACGTTCGGGATGCCACATGATCCCGGCTACCCGCAGCTCGTGCGATCCGACCGACTCCACGACACCGTCGGCGGCGCGGGCCCACACATCCAGTGGTTCGGCGCTGTCGCAGGCGGCCCAGCGGTGGTAGCTGTTGACCCTCCGGGGTGTCCCTTGGACGTCGATGTCGTGGTCGACGCCAGCATGTTGGGATACGCGGGCCAGGCTCACACCGAAGTGGTGTTGAAGCATCTGCATTCCCCGGCATACGCCGAGAACACTGCGGTGCTGCCGCAGCGCCGAGGTGAGCAGTAGTCGTTCGGTGGCGTCGCGTTCGGGTGCGGTCCCGCCGTAGGCGGTGAGATCGTTGCCGCCGGTGAGCAGCACTCCCGCGGTGGGGACGGTGATGAGTAGGTGGCCGGCGGCAGTCGGATTGTTGGGCACCGCGATCGGCACCAGCCCGCAGGCGATGAGGAACTCGGCCCATCGGTGGTCCAGGGTGTCGCGGCGTTCGCCGCGGCGCTCGTCGACGGTGACCATCTGGGTTGTCAGGACTGGGATCATCGCAGGATCTCGATTCGCCGGTTGGTGCAGTCGACGGTGACGACGCGGGCTTCGCGTAGTGCTTGGTAGGTGGTTTCACCGACGCCGAGTACTGCGGGAATACCGAATTGGTGGGCGCGGATGGCCATGTGGGAGTTGACGCCGCCGTAGGCGGTGATGACTCCGGCGATCCGGTGTGAGTAGATCCAGTCGTAGCCGGGGTCGCCGCTGGGCAGCAGCAGGATCTTGCCGTCGATGGGCCCACCGGTATCGAGGGGGATGAGCGGCGCGGTCACCGAGGCTTGGGTGATGAAGCTGGGTTGCGCGTGGGGCTGGTGGAACGCGAACACATCCTGGGGCCGAGTCAGGAGTGGGGGGAGCACGATTTGCCGTGTCAGGGCATAGGTTTCGCGGCCGTGCTCGACGGCACGGCGCAGCTCCTCGGGCATCCACCCCGTGCCTTGGTAGAGCTCCTCGATGACGCGGACGTCCAGATAGGAGCAGTCCTCTGGTGAGAGCCCGCGCTCTGCGCCGAGGCGGCTGATGGCCGACAGTGCCTCCGACAGGTGGCGGGTGAAGGCGAACTTGGAGTTCTCGCGCCCGATGATCCCATCGCCGATGAACGTCAAAAGCTCGGCGCCACCGTGTGCCAGTCCCGCGCTGAAGGCGAGCTCGTCCAGGGCGTGCAGTTGGAATGTGTTGGGCTCGAAGGGTTTTGCCGGTGGGCAATTGTGTGGTTCGGCGTTGCTGGTGAAGTACAGGTGTGGGGCCTGGTCATAGCGCGGGGAGCAGATGTTGTAGGTGCCAGGGCGCAGATGCCCATAGATCCGTAAGAATTCCTCGGTCGAGAGGGCCGCGCGATCGGCGGTCATCTGGTTGGTGACGGTCCGCATGCCGGACACGAACAGGTCGGCATCACGCGGTGAGAGAACGCCGGCGCGCACGATCGAGCGCAGCAGCTCGACGGCGATGAACCCGAGGCGCGCATACCCGGAAAAAGCGGGAGTGCCGTAGCGGGCACAGTCGTGCAGCAGCCAGCGAGCCTCGGCGACTGGGTCGAGGTCCAGGCCTTTGACCAGTGTCCATCGTTGTTCCAGGCTCCGCAGGTTCGCGTCATCCTCGACGCGGGCCGGGTGAGCGGGATCGAGGAGTCGGTTGGTCAACCGCAAGAGGCTCTCAGCCAGAGCCTGGTGCTCGTCGTCGGTCAACGCGGTGCCGAACCGTGCCCGTGATTGCTCGCGGGTGTCAAAAGTGAAGCAGGACTGGACAATTTCGAACTCGACTTTGTCATGCAGGGCAGGCTCGGCGGCGAGCCGGTCGAGCTGAAGGTCGATGAGGTGGGCGGCGACGGTGTCGTCGAGGTCGGCCGGGAGCATGGAGTTGAAGCTGGCCCGCACGTCGATGTAGGGGAGGCCGGCCAAGTCGATCATCAGTGGGCAACCACGGACATCGCGGTAGCCATAGCGATGTCGCTGTTCGGCCCAGATCTGGTTGGTAATCAGGCTCCGATACAAGCTCAACGCCAGTGGTCGGGGCCGGATGCCGATGATCTCGGCAGGGTTCCAGTCCGGCATGACGCCCAACATCGTCCGGCGACCGAGCAGGGTGGGGTGTCTGCCGTCGCGAGCGAGCTTGTCGGCAGCGGCGTGCAGGGCGGACTGGTGGGCCTGGGTCCGGACCGGATCCACCGCTGCGGCGAGCAGACGGCGCACCTGCAGGAGATAGAGGCGGTTCTGCTCCCCGAACGCGAATTCCACGTCGAGCAGGTCCTCGCCGGTGAGCGCCTCGAGTTCACGCGTGAGGGCCAGCAACCTGGCCATACGGTCATCGTCGGGCGAATCCTGCGCGGGCTTCCAGTAGTAGAAGGTTCGCAAGTTCGTGCCGCGGCCACCGGTCACGGCGGTGGTGTCGGCGCCATCGTTGTAGTTCACGACGATGTAGGCAGCGCCGGTATTCGGGTCACCGGTGAACACCACCCCGCTTCGGGTGACCCGCGGCGCCATCGGCTGGAGGAGGATTTGGTCCGCACGGTCTATCGCTCGCCGTCCCCCCTCGGTGTAGGAGGACACCACGCGCTCGACCGCTGCGGCGATGGCATCGCGGCCTACGACCTCGGCTTCAGAGGCGTAGCGGCCTGCTTCCTGGGTGTCTGCGGCGTCCTCGTGCACGGTGCTGCTACGGACGATCAGCGGCCCATCCGCCCACGGCAGTGTTGCCAGTTCATCGAGCAGTTCGCCGCGGCGCTCGGCCCAGTCCGCGACGGTGAAATACATCAGCGGCAGCACCTCAGCGTGCCGAAGCAGCGGAGCCAGGCTCTGCAAGGTCTGCGCCTTGGTGCCGAGATCGACGAAGGCCCGTGGAAATTCGGTGGTTGGAGTGCTCATCAACGGTCGCCTTCCTTCACGCCGATGAACACCATCACGTTGCAGAACTGAGCGGGCCACCACCGCATCAACAGCCCGTCGATCGTGCGGCCGAGGACGTTGAGTCGGTAGCCGCCTGCGCGGCGCGCGCTTTCCTCGGCGTGGGCGAATTGTCGTTCGCGCAGCAACGGCAGCCGGTAGAGGATCGACATGTTGCGGGCGTAGTGAACCTGCTCAGTGCGCAGCCCGACTCCGGCCAGCACCGCGGTGAATTCTTGTTCACCGACGAGCCATTTATGGAAGTGCAAAGGGCCGGTGCGGTGCCGGTTGCGCCATTGCCAGTACCGTTCGTTGAGGCGCATCTCGATGTTGTCCGGGCGCATCGTGATGCAGAACCGGCCGTTGGGAGACAGGATCCGAGCCGACTCGCCCAGCGCAGGCACGAGGTCGTGCTCGAGATTGTGATACAGCCCGAACGCCAGCAGGACATCGATTGCGTTGTCCGGCAGACTGATTCGGGTTGCATCGCCCACGGTCACATCCAGGCCGGGGTCCTGGTCGAGGATGGCATCGACCGCGATTTTGCTGCGCTCGATGCCGGCGATCTTCCAACCGCGGTGGTGGTAGTGCTTGACGACTCTGCCGAGTCCGCATCCGAGTTCCAATACCCGGTCTGACTGGTCTCCCATGACCATCTCGGCGTATTTGATCGGGTAGATCGACAAATCGGTGAAAGATGCTTCGTCGCTTCCGGCTTCGGCCCAGCGGCGGTCCCAGTAGGACTCGTTGGTTTCGGATCGTCTGATGGCTTTGCGCATGGTGCTGTCCTTCCTCGCGACGACGTGTTTGCGCCTTCAGGACTTGTTCGATGCCCGCTCGGGGACGCTGAGCCACGCTCGTGCCAGAAGCCGTTTGCGGTCGGGTTCGGGGAAGTCGGTGAATTCGGTGCGGTTGTGGGCGACGGTGGCGTTGTTGAAGAAGATGACCTCACTGGCGGCCATGTCGAGTGCCAGGACGTTGTCCTGGTCTTCCAGAACGCTGTCGAGCCGGTCGAATGCGGCCGCGTCTTCCGCGCTGATCGGCAGTTCGGCCTTGGCGTAGCCGGTCTCGATCCAATGCCGCATGTAGCGCAGCGTCGGGCCCGCCGCGAACTCGCCCCAGGTGAACACGGGGTAGGCGTTGTCGAAGATGTTGGTGTCCTCGTCACCCGGGGTCACGGTGTTGCGGTAGTGATCACGAAACAGCGCGGGCAGGTGCTGCGGAGTGGTCTCGGCGATCTGCCGGTAGGCCTGGCATCCGCTTGTCAGCAGGCTCTGGCCGCCGTGCATGGCCGGGCGCAAACACATCAGGCCGAAAACGTTCGGGAACAGCCGCTTTGAGGTGCTGTCGGTGTGGAACGGTGCTCGCACCCGCGTCTTGGAGACCGACACGTCGGTGGAGCGGAAATCGTAGCCGCGGTCGAAGACGTCGTGCAGGCGCCCGTAGGGGGTGAGCATCTCACCCAGATGCAGGCAGGTCAGGACATAGAACAGGCGCAGTTCGGATTCGTTGAATTGGCCGGCGTCCAGGCCGGTGAGGTGGGCGAACCCGAACCGGCCGAAGATCTGTTCACGCAGCCGCTCGGCGAGGGTCACCAGCTGCGGCAACTCGACAGCACCGCGCTCGACGGTGTCGAGCAGGGCCGCCGGATCGGTGACTGTCGCGAGATAGTCGGCGAACTCGTGCAGTACTTCCGGTCCTACAGCGATGCTCCAGGATCGGGTCGCCAAGGCGTCGGTCTTGGTCCAGGCGAGCTCGGCGATCACGCTTTCCTCGGCGGCGAACTTTTGGGCAGCAACAGAAACAAAATCGGACATGAGGGCACTCCAATGACAGGGATCCGGCGGAGTTCTCGGCGGTTCAATGGGGCGGAGTCGCAGCAACCGCTGCCCAAGCCAGCCGAAACGAGCCTGAAGTAGGCGAAAGAGCATATGTACTGTTGACATTCACGCGTTGCCTCTCCGGCTCGGGGTGAAAACGCTGAACGTTCAGTCACGATTCAGTTGAGGTATGTCTGGCGATGCTCGGCTAGAAAGATCGTGTGCTCGTCACGTCGGTAGTCCAAGAACTCCTGGCTCGGGCCGTTTCGCGGTTCGGCGACGAGTTGCCCGCCTGTCGCCTCGAGGGCCGCGACAAATCGCTCACCGTAGAGGAAGTCTCGGCCGTCGCCCCAGTCGAACCAGATCGGCTCGATCACCCGCTTACCGTGTACGAGGGCTTGCTCACGTAGGTGCCCGACCGAGGCACATACCGCCGTCATGTTCAGGTCGAAGGCCAACTCCAGCTGACCGGAATGGCTGCCGTGCGAGTAAGGGAGCAGCAGTGCATCGGATCTGAGCACGGCCTCAACAATGGTGGTGTCGGATGGGTAGGACGCCATGGTCGCTCTGATCCGATCGTCTGCCCGGATCACAGATAACAGGGCATCGATGTTGTACCTGCCGAAATCGGCGGGATTGAACGGGCGCAACAGGAGGTTGAGTCGCGCATGTGGGTCGTCGACGGCCAGGCTCCAGTTCGTCACCGCTGTCAGATGATCACGATTCGGTCGTAACGCGCCATATATCAGGTAGCTGCTGAGTTCCGGACTCGTTTGCCGACTACGTCTGATCAGATCGTCTGGGGCAACGACGTATCCGTGTGGGATAACCCGCACCTGCTGCACTGCGGGAACGAGTTGCCGAAGTTCGGCTACCGACGACTCGGTGAGGCCGATCCAGCTGGCTTCCGACTGAGCGACAAGCTCCAGGCGTGCGCGGAGGTCCTCGGGTGCGGTGAACATCGGCACCAAGTCGTGGGCGGTGCAGACAACCTTCACCGATTCGTTCGTGCAGGCGTCAAGCAGATTTTCTAGAACCACGAGATCCTCGAACTCGATGTGGTGGAGGTGAACCACATCGAGCCAGTCCAACGGGCGGTGTGTAAGAAGCCATGCCGCGTCCACTTCCGCTGGCACGATGCCATATTGGGTTCTGTTGCCGTTGAGCAATTCGATGTCGCCGGACACGATCTTGCGGACGTAGGGCGTTCTGGCCGGCAAGTGGACAACTCGGACAGCGCAGCTCACAGGGTCGCCCACTGTGCGTGATAGACCGGCCATCCGCCGCGCCGGAGCGCAGCGACAACAGAATCGTCGTCGTCGACGACCAGGCGAAGGTCAGTGTGTTCCGCGATCTCTGCAATTCGCTCCACTTTGAACTCGGCGACGGGCCGCCGGTCGGTTTGGGAGCGCATGTGTACCGTGTCCGTCGGTAGGCCCTGCCGCGCCAGCCACGACACGGTGACGGTCCGAAACCGTTCTGGTCGACCGGTCAGCCACACAATGTTGGCCCTCGACATCAATGCATTCGCAATCTGAAGTCCTCGTGGTAATGGCAGGTCGACCGCTGACGACGCGAAGAACCTCTCCCACTGCGGCGGCTTCGACTCCAGAAGGTGGAGTCGGCGTCGGCAATCCGAGACCGTACCGTCGATGTCGAATACGACAACCTGCCTCTTGGTCGCAGCGTGAATGAGCTGCGAACTGGATCTAGTGGTTGCAACACCGCTGATTACGCGGCCGTCTGATTCCGTCATCACCCCAGACTCGAACAATGACCTGCTCGCGACCAGATCACCGTGTCCCTTCACCTTGAAGGTGCAGCTCGGTCTTACTTCCGCGTGCCTGCCGAACGGATCCTGTTGGACAGCAATACGACTGGCACGAAGGGCGCGCAATGAGAACAGCACCAGTGGTTTTCTCGGACACCTACTACCGAAACGTCGTGCGGGAGTATGGCTACGGCGAATTCGAGTTCGACAGCTTTGGCTTCGAGCTGGCCGGCATCAGCGCCGAGGAGCTGAATCTCCGCTGGTTGTGCCACCACCGAGCTGAGGAGTTCCTGGCCGCTCCTCGCCTCGCTCGCATCGTGACCACCGGGTTCGGCATGTCCGGAGTCCCGCACATGGGCACAGTGGGGCAGATCCTCGGCATATCGAGGCTCCAGCGAGGTGGCGAGTTCACCCAAATCGTTCTAGGCGATCTCGACGCTCACAACGGCAAGGCCAAGTCGCTTTCCGAAACCCGTGAGTTGGCGGACAGGTTCGCAGCCTTCTGTCGGCGTCTCGGCTACGACGATTCGACCGGTGTACTGCGTAGCCAGTTCGAGGATGTCCACACCGCGCGAAACCTTTACCTGCTCAGTCATTTCGAGATGACGCAGATTTCGACGGCGCTGAGGAGGACAACCACGCCTACTACGTGAGCCTCGGAATCGTTGCTGCCGCGATGACTTTCCCCCGCAAGATGTCTCTCGCTCTGATGGCCTCCGATTTCATTACGCTCGGTCAGGATTTCGACGCTGTACTGGTGCTGCTCGGGATCGACGAACACAAGTACGTCCGGTTCGCTGCCGAGATCGCGCGACGCCTCGACTCGAATACGACCCTGCGCGGCGACTTCACATTGGGGTCGATCTACTCGCGCCTCGCCTCTGGATTCGGAGGACATCCGAAGATGTCCAAGAGCATCCCGGATTCCTCGATCAGCGTTACCTCGACCCCGGACCAGATCGTGGACCGAATCACCGGTGACACCGCAGTGCTCGCGGCACAATCACCCAGCTTCCAGCTGATCAACCAGCTGTTCCTGCGCGACTACGGCGACTGCATGGATCTCGTCGGCGAGTGTTCGGCGAACTCCCCGGCCTGGCGATCCGCGAAGGCCGAGCTGGCGGACTATCTGATTTCGATCACCGAACTGTGGTGAAAGGACAGCCAGCGTGTACGCGAACCTGATGGGGCTTGTCGAAGATTCCAAGCCCACCCATTTCGCTTCTTACCTGAGCCGGCTGAACTCCGGGTTGAGCCTGACTTACCGCGAAGCCTCCGACTACATGAGGTCGGTACTCGACATCGATGATCCGCGGATGCGCAGCGCCCAGCTCGGTGTGCTGTTGAACGGGCTGATGGCCAAACATCCGACTGTTGAGGAGGCCAGCGGTGTCATCGACGCGGCCCTAGCCCTCGACGGACTCCGCCTGGGCGCCCGGCCGTCCCACCCCTTTACTGGGGAACGCGTCGTCGGGATCGCCGGGAGTGGAAAGAAGGGGATCAAGACGCCCAACATCTCGACGCCAGCGGCGATCGTCGCTGCGGCCGGGGGCGTCCGGGTTGCGAAGTGCGCATCAGCGGCCACTTCGTCGGTGGCCGGCTCCGCCGACATTTTGAAGCGGCTCGGGGTCAAGCTCACGCGAAGTACAGGTCGCACCTTGGACGTGATGGCCGAATGCGGTCTGGGCATCTTCGAGATCGAGCAGATGGTTCCTCGGTTCGACGCCGCCTATGGCGGACTGTTCTTCGCACCGCATGTGCTGTCGTTGGCCTTTCCGGCCTTGCTGCTGCCGATCAGGACCGACACCTTGTTGTACGGCATCGCACATCCAAACGTCAGCCTGTCGCTCGAGGTACTACGCCGGTACCACGACGGAGACTTGCTCGTCGTGTCCTCAACTCCGGACAACCTCAGCTGGATTGACGAGGTGGGCATTGTCGGCGATACATCGATCGTCGGTGTCCGAGAAGGGGTTCGGGGTCGAACCCTACGCCTCGGACTGGCAGAGGTCCTCGGCGTCGGACCGTACTCCGTGCACGACCTCGTGCCGGGCTCTGATGTAACCGAGCAGGCACGCATCGTGGTGGACGTTCTCACCGGAACCGCTGCCCCGGCCTTGGTCGACCTGGTGGCAGTGAACGCGGCGACGCTGCTTCTCCTCGACAACATCGGCACCACCGTTCCCGAAGCGTTCGACCTCGCTCGCGAATTGATATCCAGCGGAGCGGCATTGGCGAAACTGCGGGAATTGATCACCGCCAGTGGCGGCGACGACCACACCGTCCGGGGGTGGCTATGACTGAACAGGCCGTGCCGGTCGTTGCAGTCGGCATATGCGGCTCCGACATCCAACGCTTCCGCAGCGGCTTCGCCCTCACCTCCCTGGGCCACGAGCTGGTGGGCCAGCATCCGGACGACGGCGGATTGGTAGCCATCCGGCCCCTGCAGCCCTGTCGACGGTGTCCGATGTGTCTACGGGGATGGACCGAACAATGCGCCGATGACGCCAGCATCGGCCGCCACGACACCGGGCGCGGTGGGTTCAGCGGAGCAGTTCAGGTGACCACCGACCAGCTGTACCGGTTGCCCGCTAACGTCGATATCGCCCTGGCAACGTTGACGGATCCCCTGGCCTGCGTCGTTCACGCTACTCGATCGATAGAGATGGCTGGACTGGAAGTTCTCGTCATTGGCGACGGGCCGATGGCGGCACTGGCCGCAGTGCGTGCCCGCCAGCAAAACGCCAGACGGGTCACGGTGGCGGTCAAGTCCGCCGAGCGAATCGAACGCCTGTCCACTTTCGCGGATCGTGCAGTCACTGTGGGAAGCGTTGGGTCCAACCGCTACGATGTCGTTGTCGAAGCCGTAGGAGGCATCAGCAGTGAACCGATATCGATAGCAGCAGCCGCGGTGGCACCCCTGGGTCAGGTGGTGGCACTAGGGGTCTATCACCCGCAAGCGACTGCTGATCTATCGGTTCGCCGCCTCCTGGAGAAGGAATCAATCCTCCAAGGCAGCAAGGCATACCGCGTCAATGACGTCCAGGACGACTTCGCCGCCGCCCTCGAGATTCTGAGCAATCAACCGGCCGACTTCGCCCCGATCATCGCCACTTGTTGCGCTCTGCCATCCGACATTCCGCAGTTGTTCGCCAACGACCGACCACACACCCTCAAGGTCGTCTACACGTTCCGGAAGCGACCTCACCGACTGCGAACAGGACTGGACATATGATGCACAACAGCACACGTCTCGGTGCGTCCCAAGCCACAATGATGGACCTTCTCGAGTCAGCCCCCGAACTGCGAGAAGGACCGCAACTCAACGCGATCCTAGGCTTGCTCAGCGAACGCCGACGGATGGATCTGACCGACCTGTCCCCCACGGAGCAGGCCCAGATCATTGCCGCCCGCACCCAGGAGCTGCTCCCATCGTCAGACCATCTCGCCGAGCTGCTGGCCGATGCCCGTGACGCCGGTCGACAGCTGATCGTCAAGTTCGGCATCGACCCCACTGCCGCAGACGTACATGTCGGCCATGCGGTGCCGATGATCGTCGCGAGCCGGCTTCAGCGCATGGGACATCGGGTTGTATTCATTGTCGGCGACATCACCGCGAAGATCGGCGACCCGTCTGGCCGGGTTGCAGATCGCCCCCCTTTGACCGACGACGATATTCGCCACAACATGCAGTCCTACCGCGACCAAGTCTCACCGTTTTTCGACTTCCACCGCGCCGACTTCCGGTTCAACAGCGAATGGCTCGCACCGTTCAGCCTCCCCCGGTTCATTGGCGTGCTGGAGAACCTTCCCCTCTCTGTTTCCCTGCAGCGTGAGGACTTCCGCAATCGGCTCAGCGCCGGCAGCGGCCTGACGATGGCGGAACTGGTGTACTCGGTTGTCATGGCATTGGATTCGGTAGAGGTCACCGCGGACATCGAGATCGGTGGACTCGACCAGCTACTGAACATGCAGATGTGCCGCCGAGTCATGGAAAACCACGGGCAGAAGCCGGAGGTCATCGTGGCCACCGGTCTAATCGAGGGGACCGACGGGACCGGCGCCAAGATGAGCAAGAGCAAAGGTAACTACGTCGGTCTCGCCTTCGACCCGAAGGATGTGTTCGGCAAGCTCATGTCCGCTCCTGACCGGCTGCTGCCCGCTTACCTCGAATCGCTGACCGAGCTGTTGAGCCCCGAGATCGCACTGATCCAGAAGATGATGGAGGACAGGAGAATTCACCCGATGGGCGTCAAAACCCTGTTGGCCTCCGATGTCACAGCGGCAATTCACGGACTCGAGGTCGCCGAGTCATGCCGGGCCGGGTTCAAGGCCCAGTTCTCCCAGAGGCGCTACTCCAACACTCCCGACGTGCCCGTTGTGAGCGGCAGCGAACAGGCTGACGCCACCCTCGCCGAACTCTTCGTCAAGGTCACCCGCCAGGTCCCCAGCCTCAACCAGGTGCGCCGCACGGCCAAATCGGGCGGACTGCGCTTGGTTGTCGAATGGCCCGGCAGTGACAAGGAAAGCTTCACACTCGGCACAGAGGAAGCCGACGCTCCTCTCGCTACGTTGATCGCCACGCACGTGGAGCTGCTCGGCACCACCAGCACCCGAAGCTTCCTCAAGTGCGGACGTTCCCTGATCGAATTGCGCTGATGTGTCCCCCAATTGCACCGCTAGACTCGTCTATCGACGGTTCAGACGGTGGATTGGGGGGCACATTCCCGCGCGACAGCCGGTCAACCCTGTCTGGTGGACCAGCGGGCAGTACGAGAGCATCCCGATGCGTCAGCTGCTCGCTGCCCGAGACATCCAGTCGGTCTTCCAATTTCTGCACAGCCGCGGTTGGAGCTGGGCCGCGATTGCACGCGCCACCGACCTCGGCGACCAACGAGTACGCGAGATCGCCAGCGGCAGAAGGAAGATCGAAAGCTACGACGTGTTCGTCCGCATCGCCGAGGGCCTCGACATCCCCAAGCCCTACCTCGGTCTCGGCCTTGACGATCCCGAATCGCCTTCGGCTCCGGCTTTGGGTCACGTCGCAGGCACCGCCGAATTGGAGCCACGAGTTCTGGGGCAGCACGGCGGGCAGGCGCCGCGGCGTCCACGGGAGACAACACCACTTCGTGCCGATATACCGACCGCCAGTGTGGTGACCGGGTGGCACCAACCGGAGGTCGGCCCGCAGATCGAAGTCGGTGTGGATGTGCCATCGGATGCTATCGGGTCAACACGCTCTTCGGTGCCACGCATCTCCAATTTGCCGAGCCTGACATTGAACTTCGTTGGGCGGCAGGATGTGCTTGCTGCTGTCGAACAGAATTTAGATGAACAGTTGACTGCGGCAGTAGTTCAGACAATAGCCATTTCAGGAATGGGTGGCGTCGGTAAAACGCAGCTGGCGCTTGCCTACGCGTATCGAAATCTTGCTCGGTACGAGCTGATTTGGTGGATCCCAGCCGAGCGGTCAGCAGTAGTCGCCGAATCACTGCATAAGCTGGCGATCAGGTTGGGTGTGTATTCCACCGACACCCATAGTGATAGCATGGGGCCGCTCCGAGATTGGCTGCGAGCGCACGACAATTGGCTGATGATTTATGATAATGTCGAGGATCCTCGGGATCTGATGCCATTTCGTCCAGCCGACACGAGAGGGCATATCATCGTGACGTCCAGAAATCCATCGTGGCGGGGATATGCGACGACTATAAAGGTGGATGTCCTGGAAAGATTCGAATCCGTCGAGTTCCTACTCTCGCGAACAGGAACGACGGACCGGGTGGCTGCTGACAAGATCGCCGAGATCCTCGGCGATCTCCCGCTCGCTCTAGAGCAGGCTGGCGCCTATATCGAGGAATCCAACATTTCGTTGATGACATATCTCGAATTAGTTCAATCCCGAGGTGCTGCGATGTCCCGCCAGGGACGGCCGGCGAATCACGAAGACACCGTCGCAACCACATGGTCGATATCGCTTCAGAAGCTATGCAGTATCTCACCAAGTGCCGAATTACTACTGAATCTTCTGTCGCACCTCTCCGCCGAGGGGGTGGACCGGAACATGCTGCTCCGATACGCGGCGACCATGCCGGAAACCTTACGTCCGGCACTCTCGGATCCGTTGCAATTCAACGCCATGCTGAGCGCGGCCAGCAGGTACTCGATTGTGAACGTGTCGGAGACAAGCCTTTCGATGCATCGCCTTGTACAGCTGGTGATCCGGGAGAGCCTCAGTGCCGGGCAAGGCCAGCAATGGTCAGGGGCAGCGGTTCGTCTTCTAGCGGCTGCCTTTCCGGAAGACGTCACGGATATCGCAAATTGGGGCGAGTGCGCGAGACTTCTTCCGCATGCCTTGACCGTACTCGATCACAGCGTCAGTCAACGATCAGAGCTCCACCTTGCCCAAATTCTCGTTGGGCATGTCTCGCGCTACTTGGCGATACACAACCAGTACGGACAGGCGCAGCTGCGGCAGGCCCGATGGATTTCCGAACGGACAGTTGATATTGCAACCTCGCTGGGAGAAGAGGATTCTCGTTCCGTAGCGACGAGCCTCAACAGTCTGGGCCTGGTTCAGCGCGACCTCGGCGAACTAGAGAAGGCACGAGTCGCCCACACCCGTGCCCTGGAAATATTCATTCGCCTTGTTGGCGAACGGGATCCGGAGGTGGCTGCCACGTTGAACGCCATTGGTCTTGTCCATCACGCATCCGGGCGGCTCGACGAGGCGGAGGCCGCATATCTCGAGGCCCTCAGCATCACCGAAGAGGCTTACGGCACGGAGCATCCGACCGTAGCGAGGACCCTCAGCAACCTCGGCCGTGTGCACCGTGCCATGCGCCGCCTGGACCAGGCCCTCGCTGAACAGGAACGTGGTCTATCAATTCGCATCGCCTGGTACGGGAACCGGCATGCCGATGTCGGCTGGAGTCTCGATGGCCTAGGGCTGACCAAGGCGGCCCTGGGCATGCTGGACGGTGCCGAAATCGACCACCGTAAGGCCGAAGGCATATTCACCGACGCCTACGGTGATAGTCACCCTTACACAGCCCGCTGCCTCGACGGCCTAGGCCGAGTCCTTTTCCTGCAGGGTCGTCCGGCCGCAGCGCGCGACGTCCACGAACGAGCGTTGCGGATCCTCGACGCCTACTACGACCCACAACATCCGCACATAGCGCGGTGCGTTCGAGGGCTCGCTGAAGCGGAGGTCGGATTGGGCAACAAAGGCAAAGCCGTCGGACTTCTGTCACGTGCATACGAGATCGACAAGCTGGTTTTCGGTGAAGCTCATCCGCTGGCGAGGCGCTTGGAGGCGGAGATAAAGACGCTTGCCTCCTGAGTCCGGCTACCCGGCTACCACGTTCAACGGCGCGTCGCCGTTCACGATCCTTACTAGCTGTTCGCGTACGCGCGAATACGAACTCGGCAGGAATGACGGCACGACGGAGGCTACATGTGGCGTGATCAGCACGCCCGGCAGCGTCCAGAGTTCATGCTCGGCCGGCAGCGGTTCCGGGTCTGTGACATCGAGTGCTACGCGAATCCTACCTGTTTTAAGTTCGCCCACAAGGGCATCGGTATCCACGACACTGCCGCGCGCGACATTGATGAGCACACTTCCGTCACGCATGTTCCGCAGAAAATCTTCATCGATCATGCGATACGTTGAGGGGGTCAGCGGAACTGCCACAACAATGGCGTCGGCCCTCGCGATCAGAGTTGGTAAGTCCGCAGGCCCAAAGACACCGGGACGTCGCGCGCTGGCCATCACTGCAACTTCGGCTTCGAAGGCCCGTAATAGGGTAGCGACTTGCTTTCCAACGGCTCCGTATCCGATGACCAGGACGTTGCTTCCGCCCAATTCTCCGGTGCGACGCTGGTCCCATTTCGCGTTCATCTGATCACGAAGGAACTGCGGAAATTCGCGGAGGAGACTGAGAAGCGCCGCAAGAACCCACTCGGCCACGGGACGCGCGTTGACACCCGGCACGTTCGCCAACTTAACTCCGGATGGAAGCGCGGGGGCAATCCAGTCGTAACCGGCGCCGAGAGTTTGAACTAGCTTGAGCTTCGGCATTCGGCGAATTTCGTGAACCGCTCGCGACTTCGCCCACCAGGGAGGAATGAACACCTCGGTACGCTCGAAGTTCTCCGGATAGTCATCAGTACCCGGCCAGAAGTCCAGGTCGACACCGTCCGGCGCGCCTCCCATAAGTTGGGCAGCATCTGCGTGCGGTACAAGGACATGCATGGCTCCGACTCTATCTGTAGCTGTCCTCCGTACCCAGCGACGCGGACCAGGGCTGCGCTGAATGAAACGCATGCAGTCCACTTCGGCAGTGGCCGCGAGAAATCCTTCGAATGATCCGGCACATCGGCGTTGCCGCGTCTGAGGGTGATCATGGCGCCGCAGAGCCCAACTGCACACAACCACTCGATCGGCGCAAAAGGAACTCGAAGCCGCAGTGAAGAAACTGAACAACGACGGCTTTCTTGCCAAAGCGCCTGCCGATGTCATTGAAGGTATCCGCACTCGACAGCAGACCGCTCACAACGAAATCGACCGAATCCAACGTCAACTCCAGACGCTGCCGAGTTAGCGACAAACTCACGTGAACGGAGCCTCCCGAATCCGCCACGACCCCGGGAGACACCAGCGTCGACCACGAAGCCGTCACCGCCGCACAAGTCGCCGCTATGCCCGAACCCCTGCGAAAGCTGTTGAACGACACTGTCGCCTAGTTCGAAGCCCAAGCCACCGTCGAGGCGATCTGTGCCCGCGACGCCGACCGTCTCGAGTGCTTGTTCCAGGCACTCGAATATCGCGCCGCGGGCAAGACGCTCATACAGGAATGGATCACCGACTCCCGCGCTCGGCTGAAGACAACCACCGCGATACGTATAGCCGACGCGGCACTGACCACCTCGCCGTTGAAGTGGCGTCAATGACGGCTGGCACTGCACACCGACCGTGTCTGCCGCGAGATCGCTGGTCAACCGGATTGTGTGAGGCAATAATTGCCTCGTGCGACCAGCCCTTCGCCAATCCGATCCGCGGGAAACCGCGGAAACGCTGTTCGGTGCCGAACTGCGTGCCCGACGTAAGGCCGCCGGCCTTTCATTGCGGCAGTTGGCCCCACACGTGCTGGTCAGCCACGATCTGCTGTGGAGGATCGAGACGGCACAGCGTCGGCCGCATCCTGACTTGGTCGACCGGCTCGACCGAGCCCTCGATGCTCGAGGCCAGCTGAATCGGCTCGCCGCCCCGTTCACCGATATTGTCCTTCAGCCTCAAGATATTTCGTTGGAGCCAGACCTCGTCGGGCCGTCGCTTCGTGATCTGATCACGGAGGTCCGCATGGCTGACCACACCATGGCAGCCAAACGCCTACCCGAGGTGGTGGCCCAGGCGAAGATGGCCGAGAAGTTCGTATCGCGGGTCAACGAGTCGCAGAGGGCGCAGTTACTGCGGAATATCGCTGAAGCGCATCAACTCGCCGGTTGGATGCTGTTCGATCGAGGCAGCGTCTCATTAGCCGAGAATGCGTTCGCCAATGCCCGGCGGACGGCAGAACGGATCGGCGCAATGGACCTAATTGCGTTCGTCGGCGGTCCAAATGCCGCCTTCATGAGCACCTGGAGCGGGGATCCAGCCCAGGGTGCCGAGCGAGCCTATGGGGCGATGTCATGGGCCCGGCGCAGTGGAAATCGGCGCTTGGCAGCATTCGTGGCCACCATCGCCGCGCGTGCACACGCGAGAATGGACGAAGCCAACCTCTGCACGAAGATGCTCGTTGAAGCCGAAACGGAGCTGTCCCGGCATCAGCCACAAGAGCCCGACCCGGTCTGGTTGGACGTGTTCGATGACGCTGCCTTGGCTGGGCATCGCGGTTCGTGCTTGTTGGATCTCGGGCAGCCACGGCACGCCGTCGAGTCCTTGCGTGAGCAGGATTCGGCCAGCCCAGTGGCCTTTCTGCGCAATCGCACGATCTGGCAACTAGATCAAGCCGAGGCCCAATTGCGAATGGGTGAGGATGAAGCCGCAGCAGCGGCGGTGAATCATGCGATGGATGCCGTAACAGCCAGTTCCATTACTCCTCGGGTTGCGCGCATGTTCCGTTCAATCCTTCTGAAACTGCGTGCATCCGGTGATCACGCAGTGACACCAACTGCTGACCGGTTAGAGGTCTTCATCGGGGCGTGCGTGTGAGTGGGTAAGTCGCCCAACGCATCTCGATGCCTCCACCGGTGTCCACGGCAATGAGCAGCTCGCCTTGCAACCGGCCTTCCGCTGCTCGGAACCGTCCCGGCCCTTCCGCTTCGAAGCGGGTGTCGCTGGCGAGCGGGTCATCGGCCAGGCTTGCATGCAGGCCGTCGTGCTCCCACCGGAACACCGTTTCGTCGGCTTCCGACCACCAGCTGCCGAGAAGCGGACCGATCTCCGGTGGACACGACACCGGCTGCCACTCGCGTGGCGGTTGTGTAGGCTGGGATGCGATTGCCTCGCAAAGGGTTTCGGCGGCGAGGTCAGCAGGTTTGATCCCCCGGGTGGCGTTGGCCAAAGCAACCACCGTTACTCCGGTAGCACGGTCCAACGTCAGTGCGGACTGGAAGCCCGGCATCGCGCCGGTGTGCCCGGCAAAAACGTGGCCGCCTCTGCGTTCCAGGATCAACCCGAGGCCCCAGCCTTTGGTCCATGCTGCGGTGTCGACCATGACCTGCAGGGTGTGCATGCTGTCGACGACCGGTGTAGGAAGAACATCGGGTTCTCCTCCGGCGAGTGCGTGTCCCCAGCGCAGGAGATCGCCTGGCGTGGACCACATTTGGCCGCCGACACCGATCGAGGCTTGGTCCATTACCGGTTCGCGATGGACCGTGGCGATATACGGATCCAGCCGGTAACCGATCGCCGCATCGGCAGGGCGTGTCCAACTCGTCCGAGAAAGGTCGAGCGGAGCTAGCAGTCTCTGCTCGATCAGCTGTTCGCACGGTTGACCACTGACGTTTTCGATGATCTGGCCGAGCACGGCGTATCCGAGGTTGGAGTAATGCCACCGCTGTCCCGGATCGGCGACCAATTCAACATCCTGAAACGCGTCGCGAAGTTCGGCGCCTGTCGGTCCTTGCATGCTTTCCCACATGTCCACCGGGGCTTCGCGTTGCAGCCCACTGCTGTGCGACAACAGCATCCGAAGTGGCAGATGCCCGAACGGTGTGTCGGGTAGATAGCAATCGACGGTGGCGTTCAGGCTCAGATCACTGCGGTGGGCCAGTAACAACGTGACCGCCGCGGTGAACGTTTTCGTGATCGACCCGATGCGATAGATGCTGTCGATCGTGGCTGGCGTTAGGTTCTCGACGTCCGCGTACCCGGATGAGGCTGCCGCAAATGGGACGCCGTCGACACCCACCGCGACGGTCAAGCTGGGTATCCGTGCGGCGGTCTGCGCCTGTGCAACCCTGGCAGCCAGCGCCGTCTGGAAGTCGGTGTCCATGCGCCCCTTTCCTTCGTGACCAGCATCCCACACCCTCGGCCACGCTCTGTTGACAAAGTTTCTGTCCACAGCAAAGTCCTTCCACACCGGATTTCCGCAGGCCAGGGTGAAATCAGCACCGCGGACGTCGGTCCGTTTCACAGAGGAGTGTCATGAGAACAATCACCACGGCACGGGATGTATGGACACGCCGCCACGCCTATGAGGATTGGTACGGAGTGGCCGTCTCGAAATCGGAGCCGGGCGCCGAACGTCAGCGAAACGTCAGTGCAACGCGATCAAGCGACAGTTCCGCACATGCGGTCGCGCACCGATTCTGAGGTCCATGCAAATCACGCCTGATGACCCGATTTGGCGGGAATGGTTTTCGTAGCTCGGGCCCGTTGCGGTCGATCCCTGAGGCCGCTTTCCTAATCGCTCCGCTATTCAATCTTTGGCGGCCGCTGACAACGGCGGTCCCCGGGGAGCGTTTGTCAAGAAACGGAGGTTGCCGCGGTGGCTACAGCGGTAATGCATGTCTACATCCGAGATGACCTGGCCGAGCCCGGATGGCGCGATGGTGTCGAAAGGTTCATCCGCGCGCAGTCGTTCGCCCTGGGCACCATCATCCACGCCTCGGCAGGTGCGGATTCCGATGACGCTGAGGCGCCCGAATCTGCTGCGAGACGGTTGTTCGAGGAGATGCTGCGCACCGTCAGCTTTCACGCCGTGACCCCATCGCGAGCGCACCTGCAGGACATTCCGGTTGCTCTGCGACAGCGATTCACCCGGGCGGAGATGTGGTTCTGGACTGTCCCTGATGACCGGGGGCAGCGATGACGACGGTGGGACTGGTGCTGGTCGAACGAGTGCCGGCGACCGCGGCTGTCGAGATGGTGCTGCCGACGAAGTCGGAGTTGACGCGGGCTGCTTGGGGCCTGTCGGTCGAGGCTAAGGGCGGACCCGCAGCGGAAGCCATCGTGCGGCTGTCGCACGCGCTGGCGGAACTTCACGCGTCGGATCTGGGGTTCCGTGCTGAGCTCGGAACCCGGCCCGCCGGACAGTTCGATCGAAACTACAAGGCCCTGCTCGACAGGGTTGCTGACGCGTTGATGCGCAATCTGCCTGATCTGCCGGCCAAGGACCTAAGAGCAGTTGCCGATCGGATCGGGCGAATCACTCGCCTCTCGGCACAAGCGAACCGGCGTGGCCGCAGTATCCGGCGACCGGCACGAGCCGATCAATCGCTTCCCGACTGCTACGTGGATCTGTTGGATTATCACCAGATGTGGACGCGGTTGGCCCAATGGATCGACCACTACGACGAGGCCGTGTCGGCGCTGGCCGTGCGGGCACCCTGGCGCGCACCGGCCGCCGACGAGCCTTCTGCCGAGGAGCCCAACGCGCATCCTCCAATCCACGATCCGGTAGTGATCACGTCACCGGTAGATAGCCCGGCATCGCGCCCGACCCCGCCAATGTGGATCGGTTCATCCCACCACCATCCGCACCGCGAATACCCGCGCCGACGCACCCCTGGGGAGTGAATGACTGATGTTGCGGTCCAAATGCAAACCTATCCCCGAGTCAGCGCCGGTGGTGCTCGGCTACATCGACACTGCCCGCATCCCGGTCGGGAAGACAGTGATCAATGTCGGTGCGCCGATGCGTGCCCGCGCCGCCGAGTACGGATACAGCTGGGGCGGAACCTATCTCGACCACCACACCCACGGTGAAACCGTCGCTGCACTCACCCGCGCCGCCGCAGCCGACCCAGCCGTGGTCGCGGTGATTGTCCCCGACCACACCCACCTCCCCGACGGCCAACACGCCATCACTGCCAGCACACGCCGGATCCGCGTCCTGACCACCCACACCCTCAACGACACCCTCGGTCACCGGGCGCGCGCCGCCACCGGGAAGGCCGGGCGCGATGGGTGAGGACGCCGCATACCCCACCTGCGTCGATAATGGTCTGAGCGGGTCGAACGCCGGGGACTGGTCATGACCGGGCCGCGCGTGCGGGCCTACGGGATTGTGAGCTTGGACCGATCCGGGCCGCAGGCCGCGACCGATGTGCAGGCCATCCGCGAGGCTGCTCGCTCCGCGCGGCTTGATCTGCGTGCGGTTTCGGTGATGCGTTCGGCGAACCTGAGTGTGCTGCTGGCCAGTTTCGCTGCATCGGGAATCGGTGTGGTGATCGTGCCGAGCGTGTTGCATCTGACCGGTTGGCTCGACGTGGTGCGTCGCGACTGCGAGGTGTGGACGCTGTTGCCGCCTGGCTATTGGCCCCGCGTCCACGCTTCGGGGCGACCGGGTGAGTTCATCGCCAGCTCGGGGTTGCGCTGATGAATCCACTCCAACGCATCCGGGACATCCACATCGATTCAGGTCCGCTCGCATTGGACTTCCAGGGCAGTGCCGACCAAATCCACAGTGTCGCCGCTGAACTGGGCATGACCGCGTACTTGGAGGTCACCGTCGACGACGATGTGCGCCCCCGGCACTCCGGCGCTGCCCTGCGGCGGGCTCTGGGGATACCCCGACCCGCGCGTCAACCCGTCGAGTGGCCCCCGGCCGCCGCACTTGCACACCACGACTGGATGTCGCGCGGACCGCGCGACTGGTGAATGCCCCGGTCGAATTCGAAAGGACAATCCAGTGACGACAGCGACGGTTTCCATCTCTGAGACCACCAATGCCGAAGCCCCGGCCGCCGAACGCGCGATGATCGATCAGCGTCGGCGGGTGTATCGGGATCAGTTCGGGTTCAACACTTTCCGTGATCCGCGCACCGATGCGATCACGATGGTTGCCGGGTCGGTGTCGGCGGTGATAACACCAAGCAGTCTCGGCCCGCGGGTCAGAGCCTTGTTCGGCTCCGGGGCCGTGCCGGTGTTCTCGGTCGGGCATCGTCTGTGGGTGTTTTTGGCCGACGGCCCCACACCGACGGACAATACCGCTCAGCTGACGGCTGATTTGTTCAAATGTGGTGCGGTGCCGTTGGTCTCGGGCGCGCTGATTGTGCTGCCGACCCCGGGTAACGAGAAGCGGTGCTGGATGCACGTGCCCGACGGCGCTGCCCGGCCGCCGTTCGCCGCCCTGGTCGAGGTGGTCCACACCACCGCCACAGAGGCGGGTTCGCAGTGAGCACCGTCGACCCGAGCATGTCGCGGCGGTCGCTGAGTGACCAACTCGCCCCGGTCTGGGTGGAATGGCTCGCGTACAAGACCGATGCCTTGGACCGGTTCGTCACCCATGACGTGCCGCAGCTGCCGCCGGACCGCTACTCCGAGACCGGCATCCGTGTCGCCGAGCAGGCTCTGCTCGCCCGCTTCACCGCTCTGGAAACCGCCGATCCCGACGATTCGCTGCTCACGCGGTTCGGCTGCTACCTCGGTGAGACCTTGACCGAGGCACTCGACGGGTATTGGTTCAACGACCCGTTCCTGGATCCCCGCCTCCCACGGCCGACCGTGCGGTTCCTTTACACCGATGTCCGGCTGTGTGTCCGGGAGCAGGTTGTCCTGGCCCTGCATCACCGATCTGGCACCTACTGGTCGCAGATCTACCGCGCGTTGTCGGGCCTTTGCGTGACGTGGTGGGAATCCGGGCACAGCCGCCGCTGAACCACACCACGCGATACCGCACCGCCCAGGCTTGCGGGCGCGCCCCGAACAGTCACTTACCACCAAGGAGTCGGAGAAGGTCATGGCCGAGGGAGCCATCAAATGGTTCGACAGGAAACGCGGGTTCGGATTCATCGTGCGCCCCGGCGAGGCGTACATGTTCGTGCATTGCTCCGGGCTGGCGAACCCCGACACCTCTCTCCTCACTCACGGAGTGTGGGTCACCTACGACATCGTTGCGGGCCCCAAAGGACCCGAAGCGATCAACGTTCGCCCCGTGCCGAGCAACCGGTATGCAAGGCCCAGGGCCGCGCGCTACCAACCCATCCGGGACCGAGACTCACCAGCTCCGGCCGGGTACGAGCCCGACCCGATGACCACGGATCCAAGCCTCCAACCCCGCCCGCACCAGGAGACACCACGGAGATGACCGACCCCACCACACACACTCCCGAGAGCGCGATCGATCCCGCGCCGCTGCCGACCGGACTTCGCTTGTCTCGCAAGCAAAGCCAGCAGCGGACCCGTCAGCGTGTTCTCGATGCCGCCACCGTCTTGTTCCTCACCGATGGCTACCCAGCGACGTCGATCGAGGCGATCGGCGAACGCACTGGATACACCTACGGGGCGGTGTTAGGTCACTTCCGGACCAAGGACGCACTCGCGGTCGCCGTGCTCGAACGGGTATATCGCCGTGCCCACGCTCGCGTGCACCGGTATCAGGTCCGCGACCACGATCACCTCCTGACCACCGTTACGACCTGGATGCACATCGCGATCACCCATCCCGGCTGGATACGCCTCGAACACGCCCTCGACGCAGCCGGTGAATATCGCGACACGCAAAGACGGTTGTGCAATATCCACAGCACTGCAACGACTTTCATCGCCAATGCTTTCCACGAAACCGGTACGGAGCCTGACGTCCCCCCGGCAACCGCCGCCGCGATGCTGCTGTCGATCGTGATCGGGCACGCCGCCATCGACTTCGACGAGGCCACCACCTCGGCGGGTCTGCGTCTGCTGGTCGACCACGTTCTTGCTCCCGCCGACCCACAGGCCTCGACGAGTGCAGACACCGCACCGGCCACCGCAGTCGGCTGCGACACCGTGACCGAGTTCGCCGTCAGCGACGGGCCGTGCGATCGCCGGGTCCACACGTGACGGGGTGGTTGACCGCCCTCCGGATCCGGTCGGGGGCGAGAGCGGTTGCCAGAGCATCAGGATTCGACACTTGATGAAGGGGAGAACACACCCGATGGACGTGGGAGTTTCGGTGGACGTGCCGGATGTGCTGGTCGTCGACGATGGGCATTTGCGAGCGAATTGGCCGTATCTGCGGGCCCGGTTGCGGGCCGGGCTGGTCAACCACGACCTGACTGTCGTGTTCGCCAGTCTCGGTGCGGGCCAGCGGATCCGGGATCTGTACGGGATCGGGGCAGTGCCCGCGTTGGTCGTGATCGATGTCGAGCCCGACGCCGAGGACATCGCGGCACTGACCAAGCTGGAAGTGGTGGCGGGGGTGACCGGCGGCGGCAAGCTCGCCGTCGCCGACCGACTCGCGGAGCGGGGCATCGTGTTCGTGGATGGATCACGCGGTCGCGCCCGGTCACAGGCGGAAATGGTGATCGGGCTGATGATCAACGCCCTGCGTCAGATCTGTACCTGGCACAACATCATTGCCGCCGCCGGGCCGTGGCCGCGCCCGAGCTGGCAGTTCACCGACCACCCGAGCTTCGTTAACGGCACGGTGTGCGGCAAGCAGGTCGCTGTGATCGGGATAGACCCGGTGGGTCGCGCGGTGATCGGCTTGTGTGTGGGGATGGGGGCACGGGTGTGGGCGGTGGACCCGGGCGTCGAGGAGACAGATTTCCAGGAGGTGGGGGCGCGGCGCATTCAGCTCGATGAGGTTGCCTCGGTCGCCGATATCGTTGTCGTCGCGGGAAATTCGAGCACACCTCCGTTGACTGGCGAGATTGTCGCGCAGTTGGCCAGCAGAACGCTGGTGGTGACAGTGCGCGGCGGCGGGATCGACCTTGTGGCGTTGCGCGCCCGTGTGCTGGCCGATGAACTTTTCTGGGCGACTGATGTCTACGAGTCGGTGCCCGTCGCGGCCGGTGATCCGATCCTGGGTCGTGGCAACGTCATTCACACACCAGGCATCGCCGCCTGCACGCGGGAGGCGAACCTCGCCGTGGCCGACATACTGACCGCCAACATCGACCGTGTCCTGCGTGGAGGTCCACCACTGCGATGGGATTGTGTCCCGGCCGTCACTGTTGAGGACACATCGGGTGAACCCGCTGGAGGTCCTGCGGCAGATGAGCTGATCAACAGTATCGGGGCTGCGGGAGTACATCCATGGTCGAGATGACGAAATCGAATATGTTGCGGCCCGGCAAACCGTTCGGTGATCCGGGAGCGAGGAGGGGCAGCCGCCGGATGGTGGCCTCGATGGCGGTGACCGATATCGGCATCGGTTTGGTGTATGTGCGCTTCGACGCCGATCACCCGCTCGACCTCAACGACGGGCGTGGCTTCGTCTTCGACTACGAGTTGCTGGACTCCTCCGCTTACACCCCCGAGGTCTTCGGGGGGATCATCGACGACCGCCTATTCGAGATCGACGTGCACGTTGAGGTCATCACCGGCCACGACATGCTTTCCGGCCTGGCGAAACTCAGTCACGACATCACCGACCCGGAGGCTCTGTCCAGCATCGATAGCTTGATCCAGATGTGGCCCGAGCGCGAGAACGTCAGCGCCTGCGGTGACCTCGAACGCATCATGGTTGACACCGCCTACGATCTCACCGTTTCTCATGTCGATCTTGTCCAGACCTGTCGGCAATTGCGGGTGCACAGCTGGTATCTGGATCCTGATCGCCATACCCAACGGTTCCCGATCACCACGGCTCTGGCATCAGCGGTCCTGGCAGGGCGCGAGATGGGTTGGCGCAGTTGGAACATGCTCGATCTGGATCTGCTGGTGACCGAATCCAATCGACGCCTCGATGCGTGAGGCGGTGTGCATGAGAGCCGCAATCACGTGGGATCGGCACATCGTCGAGGCAGGAAACGACACTGCCGAGGACATAGTCCCGCGGCATCACAGTGACGGAACTTCCGCCGAGCTGGGTGAGGGTCGGTTGCCGAGTGGCGCATGCCCAAGAGTGCAAGCACCGAACCGCGGCTGGTCCACCGGTCGGGCCCGGTGCGCGAGCCGTGTGCAAGTCATTCGCTGATCGCGACATCTGGTGGACGCCAGCAGAATCCGGAAAGCCGCGTAGCGGCCCATGCTGATGGGGGAGAGCTGAGGATGAACAAAAGATGTTGTCGCTCGTGTAGCGGATCGCTGACTGCGGGGCACGTGGGCGATTTGTGCGCGAAGTGTGCATCGGTGGCGGGGTTCAAGCGGTTGATCCCACCGGGATTCTTCGACTCGCCACCTATGCGTAAGGCGTTGGCGCAACAGGATTTCGGGAGTGTTTTCGGCGCGGTCAGGACAGAAACCGGGTTGAGCCAGGGCCAGTTGGCGCAGCTGGTGGGGTTGAGCCAGGGCCGGGTCTCGGAGATCGAGAACAAGGGCCATAAGGTCACTGGGCTTTCTCTCGGTGCCCGGATCTCCATGGCGCTGGGGATCCCTGCGAGCACGATGGGGTTCTGGAGCGAGCCGGGTAGCCTTGTCGATGAGGAGGTGAGTTGGGTGTACCGACGTGACTTCCTCTCTCTGGCGACAGCCACCGCGCTGGGCTCGAATCTGCATCCGGAACTCGATCGGCTCGGCAGCGCGCTTCCCACGCGAGTGAAATCCTCACCGCGCACACTGATCGGCGCCAACGACATCGAAGCGATCGAGGAAGTCGCCGACTTCTTTCGCCGCCAAGGGCTGGCCCGTGGCAGCGGCTTGTATCGTGATGCTGCCCTGGCACAGCTGCATGAGGTTCGCTCCTACGAGCACGTCGAGTGCAGCGCGGTGTTGCGACCCTGGTTGTGGGTGGCTACGGCGGAGCTGGCGTGGGTGACCGGTTGGCTGGCTTACGACGTGGAAGATCATGATGCCGCGCGTCGGCTGTGGTCGTATGCTCTGTGGGCCGCCGGTCAGGGCGCCGATCACCCACGTAGTACGGATTTGTCGGTGGCGATCCTGCTGGATTTGGCGCACCAGGCGCTGCATCTGTGGCGGCCGTTGTGGACGGTCCCGACTCGTGTGGAACGTGACCACCAGCAGCGGATGCTCGACGACGCATTGCGGTGCGCGCAGACTGCGGCCGTGACCGCGAGTAGCCGCCGCTATCCGGTCTCTACGGTCACTGCGGCGTATATCGCGTCGGTGACGGCGTGGTGCTGGGCGGCCCGTGGTGACGCCGCTGCGGTGCATCGGTTGATCCAGCAGTCGCAGGATCTCTACGCGAAGGTGGATCGAAGCAGCCTTGCCCCGTGGGCGGCGTTCATTACGCCCGCCGAAATCTCCGCCCAGCACGGGCATTCGTATTACCTACTCTCCACCCATGATCGCGATCACGCCCCGCAAGCGGTGCAACTGCTCAGCGCCGCCGTGGAAGGCCACGCCCTTGCGCACGCCCGCAGTAAGGCTGTGGCTCTGCCGACCTTGGCTGGGGCGTGCCTGCAGGCTGGTGACCACGACAGCGCCGCTGTCTACTGTGACACTGCGATCGAACAGATCGGTGGCTTGACCTCGCGGCGCTGCTATACCCGGCTGGGCGATTTGAATCGGATTGCGGCCCAATACGATCGCGATTCCCTGGTGACCGATATGCGATCTCACATCACCGACACCCTTGAGGCGAAGTGATCGACAGTGGTCTGCCGGGCCGCGACGCTCTGGGGGCGGTGTGCGCGGAATTCGGTGTTGCAGGCGCCGAGGAGGCGGTGATGCTGCATCACCGATCGAACGCGGTGTGGCTGGTCGGTTCTGTCGTAGTGCGGTTGGCGCCCCCGACCGAGCTGCGGCGTCAACGCGCTACCGCGGCCGTCGCGGTGACTCGATGGCTGTCGAATGCAGACGATCCGATC
The DNA here is from genome assembly GCF_040674755.1 of Nocardia sp. NPDC049737. Lineage (NCBI taxonomy): Bacteria > Bacillati > Actinomycetota > Actinomycetes > Mycobacteriales > Nocardiaceae > Nocardia > Nocardia sp. NPDC049737. Next base: position 227,030 of record NZ_JBFANH010000012.1, read on the forward strand.
GCGCTGACCCCGTTGCCGGGGCGACAGCCGGTCGTCGCCGGTGGGGCGGTAGCCACTTTCTGGCCGTACCGGCCTACGCAGGGATCCGCAGATCCGGCCGCTCTCGGCGCGCTGGTGCGGCGACTGCACGCGGTCGATGATCCGCCGCAGTCCGCCCCGATCCCGGCCTACCGGCCGCTGCTGCGCCTGGGTGAGGCACTCGACATCGACGAGCGCCGGACACGACCAGCGCTGTCTAACGCTGACCGCGTGTGGCTTCGGCGCCGTGCCGAGGAACTGGTCGCTGAGTTCGCAGACACGAAGTGGCCGTTGGGAATCGGGCTGATCCACGCCGACGCCCATTCTGGTAACGCGGTCCGCGACCAGGCCGGGTGGGTGTTGATCGACTGGGACGGAACCAGTATCGGCCCCCGCGAGCTGGACCTGATCGGTACGGTTCCCGACCATTTCCACGAATCCGACTGCTATCGGCAGCAATTCGCCGCCGCCTACGGCTACGACATGCTCACCTGGCCGGGCTGGGTTCTGCTGCGCGACATCGTCGAGCTGCACTCGGTCGGCTCCTATATCCGTCTAGCGCCGGACAAATCGGCCGCCGCGAACGAACTCCACCGCCGCGTCCGATCTTTGCGCAGCGGAGACCGATCCGTCCTCTGGCACCCGGTGCACTGAGGCCCGCCACTGTGGGCGGGTGCAGCCGAGTATTTGGCCGCACGATCGAAGTTCGGGAGTTTCCTCTCCGTCCAATGGTGTTTCGCGCAGGTTTTTTCGGCATCTGGCCAGGCGAGATATTCGACGGTTCCCGAATACGATCCCTGGCAGGGATATCCCTGCCAGGGATTGGATGACCCCTTCGCGCGCGCGAGTCTGATACAGGCATCCGGCATCGGATTCGCTTCGGTCACATCGTCGTGAGCGACCCGCCGTCCGGGACGTGGCGGACAGCGGGCCCGGTGTTCGGATGCTGTCGGGCTAGCTGGGAGGCGCGCATGACCACCGTTGTGGACAGAGAGCTGTGGCTTGTCGGACACGCCGACTGCGCCGCCCATGGCGATGTGCGGTTCGGGTCGATCGATGAAGCCCGTTTCATCCGAGTGACTCACTCCGGGCACGGTCCGCAGTGCCGCCAGTACCTCGCCGCGTCCGCGTACAGCGGCGGGGTGAACGCCCAAGACAACTAGCTGGTGCCCATGATCCATCGGTCTGCAGTCGCTGTCAGTGGGCGACTGCACCGGGGGACGTGCTGGGACCGCATGACGTGCACGCTGGGCGCCAAAGTCCTTGCCTCACAGTGAAAGGCCGAATGTCAGTGACCACTGGGCAACCAGCTTCTCCGCTACCGCCTCTCAACACCTCCGAGCCCCGGGTCGCGATATATGGGCCGGAATTCGCAGCCGACCCGCACGCCGCGTACCGGAAGATGCGGAAACAGGGGCCGGTGGCGGCGGTGGATATCGCGCCCGAGGTTCCGGCCGCGCTGGTGACCGATTACCGTGAGGCACTGCGCATTCTGAACGACCCGCGGTATCCGGCTGATCCTCGTGGCTGGCAGCAACGAGTAGGTCCCGAATGCCCCGCACTTCCTACGCTGGGGTGGCGGCCTGATGCACTGCGCAGCTCCGGCGAGGAACACTCTCGTCTACGGCGCGCGATCAGCGGTGCCCTCGATCGTGTCGACCAGTACGGCCTGGATTCCACGGTCGCGCACATCACGACAACGCTGATCAACGATTTCTGCGAACACGGCTACGCCGATCTTCTCAGTAAGTTCGCGATCCCGCTTGTGGGGCAGGCACTGAATTGGCTGCTGGGGTTATCGCCAGAAACCGGCAAGGCCGCGCTCGACGCGATCATGGTGTTGCGGGCGGCCACCGACTCCGAAACGGTCAAGGCAGGCAACCAACAACTCATCGTCGCGATGGCCGATGCGGTGATGGACAAGCGTCTGCACCCGGCAGCGGATGTGACGTCGTGGTTGATCGAGCCCCCCGCAGGCTTGAATGACGCTGAGGCGACCTATCAGCTGGCGATGTTGTACGCCACCGGCAGCCAGCCGACCTGGAATCTCATCGCGAACATGCTGAGGCTGATGTTGACCGATGACGGGTTCGGAGGTCGTCTTCTTTACGGGGCGTTGTCGGTCACGGACGCGATCGATGAAGTGCTGTTCACCGATCCACCGTTGGCGACGATGTTTCCACGGTTTCCGCAGCAGATGCAGATCCTCGACACAACGATGCTGCCCCCACATCAACCGGTGCTGATCAGCGTTTCCGGCTGCAACACCGATCCGGCCGTGCACAGCGACGACCACTTCGGCAACCGCTCCCATCTCGCGTGGGGCGTGGGTATCCACGCCTGCCCAGCGCGATCGGTGGCGACGGTCATCGCCACCAAGTCTTTGGCTCTGCTGTTGGACGCGTTGACCGAGATCCAACTCGCGGTTGCCGACGGCACCGGTTTGGAGTGGTTACCGGGCCCCTTCCATCGCGCGCTCAAATCGCTGCCGGTCACGTTTTCCCCATGCTCGCCGCTTGAACTTCCGCTCGCATAGGAGACCACCCTCGTGCAGCAGCACACCCTCCCAGCGCCGGGTAAGGCCACAGGGATCCCGATCGAAGCCCTCGGGCCTCGAATCAGTATCTACACTGCCGAATTCGCGGCCGACCCGCACCGCGCCTACAAGGAGATGCGTGAGAACTACGGCGCTTTGGTGCCGGTGGAGCTTGCTCCCGAGCTGGCCGCGACGTTGGTGATCGACTACCGCACCGCGGTCAACATTCTCACCGATCCCGAGCACTTCTCCGCTGATCCCCGTGAGTGGCAGAAGACGTTGCACGACCGCACGTGGCCGATCCTGGCGATGCTCGCGTGGCGGCCGAACGCGTTGCGCAGCAACGGCGAAGAACACGTGCGCTTCCGCCGGGCGACCCACGACGCCCTCGCCGGCATCAACCAATACGGGCTGCGCGCCTTGGTCGAGCGCACCGCGGTCGGCCAAGTCAACACGTTCTGCCGGTCGGGCTCGGCTGATCTGCTCAGTCAATACTGCCTGCCGGTGGTGTTCGCGGTGGTCACCCAGATCATCGGGTGCACACCAGAACTCGGGGAGCAGCTCGTTGCTGCCAGCGTGGCACTGTTCGACGGACAGGACAACGCTGAGGAACTGTTCGACTCGGCTTTGCGTGAGTTGACCTGGCTCAAGCGCACCGATCCTGGCGACGACGTCACCACACGGCTGGTGCGGCATCCGGCCAAGTTGACCGATGACGAGATGGTTCAGCAACTGCTGACGATCATTTCGGCTGCTATCGAGGTGCCGCAGAACTGGATCGCCAACACCCTGCTGCTGATGCTGGCCGATCGCCGACGGTTCATCGCGGGCCTCAACCGTGGCCTGCCGCCCTCGACGAGTGCCGCGCTGGCTGAGGGGTTGTTCACCAACCCGCCGATGGCCTGCTACTGCCTGACCTATCCGGTCCAGCCCATCCTCGCCGGCAAGGTGTGGTTGCCCGCGCATCAGCCGGTGATCATCAGCATGACCGCGTGCAACAGCAGCCCCGAGGTCAACACCGGCCAGTACACCGGCAATGACTCCCACCTGGCCTTCGGTGCGGGCCCACACGCTTGCCCGAAACCGGCCCGCATCGTGGCTGAGCTGATGGCGGAGACAGCTATCGACCAACTGCTCGACTTCCTTCCAGAAATGCGCCTCGCCGTCCCGGCCGAAGAACTCGAGTGGCGGCCCGGCCCGCTCCATCGCGCGCTGTCCACATTGCCGGTCATCTTCCCGCCCTCGCCTCCCCAACACATTCTGTAAAGGACAACCGATGGCCATCGACGTACTCCGTCCGCCAGCCCTCGACCGCGACGGCAAACAGGTCCCACACTGGTTCCTCGACACCTATCACTGCCAGTTCATCGAACACCACCGTGGCACCGGAACCCTCACCCAGCTGCAGCTGCGGGCTCTGGATGACGACCCCCATTACTACTTGGAGTTTTTCGACCAGCAGCTGGCCGCCGCGCGCCGGGCGTGGAATCCGGAGCAGGCGGTGGTGTTGACGCTGACGCTGTGTGACGTCATCGACACCCCCGTCGCGCGGTTCGACCACCGGTGGTGGCCCCACCCCGGTGCCACCATGGCGACCAGGGTCCGTGCCGGTGCCATGGTGGCCCACCACGACGAACGGTGGCGCGCGGATTGGAACGTTCTGGCCGGGGTGTGTGAATCCTGGCGTCCGGAAGAGGCTTTCGCCGTCCTCGGCGCCATTACCCGCCATCGCGTCGTCGGCCGCGACGGTGTCACCGCTCTCCACGCCGTCGGTCTCTTGCCCTGATCACACAGACCAGGCCGCACGACGTTTCGGCATACAGGTGAATTCCCCGGACCCGAACGCACACGAAAGGCATCGCAACCCAACATGATTCGGCGACTCGCCGTGGCTACAGCCGAGGGTGCGTCGCTTGGCGAGAAGGCGAGTTCCAGCATGACCATCGATCTCACCACCACCCGCGCCCACATCGGCAGCGAACCTGTCGACGCCTTGCGGACCGTGCTGCTCGGCCCAGACGCCCCGCTGCGGGCTCGGGTCCGCGCTGCCGTGAGCGCGCTCGGGGACCTCCCCCGGTCGGGCCTGACGTACTCCGAACAGGCTGCGCTCGCCCCGGATCTTTTGCGATCGGTGATTGCCGCGCTCGGTGGGTCCGGGACAGCGATCGCCACGGACGTCGAGCTGCGTGGCATCCTCTGCGAGGAGGCTGCGGTCAGCGCGCCCAGGCTGCTGCCGGTGTTGACCGGGCATTTCGACCTGGCGATGGGAGCGGTCCTGTCGCTGGGGTCCGGCGCGGATTATCAACAGCAATGCCTCGCTGAACTCGATACCGGCGCGGCGTTGGGGGCGTTGATGTTGACCGAGCTCGGTGGCACCAATGCGGCGGCCGATCATCGGACCACAGCGAGATGGGATCTCGCTAGCGGTGGATTCCTGTTGTCGACACCCGACATTCGCGCGGCGAAATTCATGCCTAACGTCGGTTCTGATGCACCGAAGATCGTGCTGGTCACTGCGCGCGTGATCACCGACGGCCGCGACCAGGGCGTGTTCGCGTTTCTGCTGAAATTGCGGAGCAGCACGGGCCTGGCTGCTGGTGTAGAGGTGGAGTTGCTACCCGACAAGGCCTTCGCGCCGATGGACCACGCCATCATCCGGTTCCGTGACTGCTGGGTGCCGAGGCAGGCGCTACTGGGCGGGGACTGGGCCCGCATCGATGCCAACGGCCGGTTCGAGTGCGAACTGCCGATGGGGGAGCGGTTCCACCGTGCGGTGGCCGGGTTGGGTGGTGGCCGACTCGACCTGGCGAATGCTTCTGTCGCCAGCGCTCGCGCCGCCCTGACGGGTTTGGCGAACTTCGCCAGACAGCGCGGGTCTCGCGTCCGGATGGCCGACCGCGATGCGGTCCAAGCCAACCTGGTCACCGGGCTGGTTTCCCTCTATACCGCCACCATCCTGGGCCGGCACCTTCGCGACATGCGCGCGGGCGCCGACGGCGGCGACCCCGACCACGCGCTGTGGTCGATGCTCGCCAAACCGGCACTGACTCATGCGGCGCAGTGGGTACTGGGCATGTGTCGAGAACGCACCGCCGCGCACGGCTCGCTGCTGATCAACCACTTGGGAGATTGGGCTGGCAACGTCCTGGGAGCGCGCATCGCTGAGGGCGAGACTCAGGTTCTGCAAAAGACGGCAGGGCGGGCGCTGCTGCAACGCCCGCCGCTGCAACTGCCGGACACACCGCTACAGCTGCCATGGACTGTCGAAATCCTCGCTGAGCGCGAACGGATCATCGCCGACGGTCTGCGCCGCGGCGATTTCACCGTCGCCGGACCGGTGCTGGGCGCGGACGGCGCTGCCATCGAACTGGCCACCGCAACCGCTGAACGCGTTCTGGCAACCGCCCCATTGATCGCGGCATCCACTGTCAGCGATCCATTCGCCAGCGACCTGCTCACGACGGTAGGCGCGGCGTACGCGCTGGAACGCATCCACGCGCGCCGCGGATGGTACACCGACCACCCGATCAGAATCGGCGATGAATACCAGCCCCCGATGACGATCGCCGCTGAACTCACCAGAAACCACAGGGTGCTCGTCGACCACTTTCCGCAGCTGGTGGCTGCCTTTGACATCCCCGACCTGCCCGGTGCGCCGCTGTTCGCCAGCGACTACACCAAGCCGTACAAGACGCTCACCGGCTGGCGCGATGAAACCTTCCCCGGCAACTACATACACCCTGACCGATCCAGCGATGCCACCGAAAGCTCGAAAGGTTAAGCCTGCGAATGAAGTTGACAATGTCTCCACCAGGGCAGTCCGCACTGCCACCATGGCTGACCGAACCGCCTGTCGCATCCCGAAGACCACGCCGGTACGGCAATCGGCGCTGGCCGGTGAGGGATACCGCTGTGGGCCTGTGGTGGGCCGCTGTGATTCTCGCCGCGTACTGGGGATGGGCGCCGAGCGGTCGTGTCGATGCTCTCCTCGACGAGGGCGGGCATCGCCAATGATCAGCGCTACAGCGAAATCCCGTGCCAGCACCAGGGTTATTGCGATGGTGGGAGCCGTCATCGCGCTGTTGTGTTCAGCACTCGGTGCAGCCCACGCCGATGAACCTGGTTCGGAGTCCGCGCGCTGTGAAGCCACTTCATGGCCGGTGCCGTTGGGCACGATGGGCGCCACGCTGTGCCGTCCCGGGCAGCCGACGGGCACTATCGTGGTACTGCTGTCCGGTGCGGCGACCAATGCTCGCTATTGGGATTGGCCGATACAGCCGCAGACCTACAGCGCGCGTCGCGCGCTCACCACCGCTGCGGGCTATGCGACGCTCACCCTCGACCTACTCGGAACCGGCACCAGCACACGCCCGCCCAGCGCGGCGGTCATCGCCACTGTCCAAGCACAAGGCGTGCACGAGATCGTCACCGCGCTGCGGACCGGCATCAATGGGCATCCCGAATTCCAGACGATCATCCTCGGTGGGGTGTCTTTGGGAGCCGGGGTCGCAGCCATGGCAGCTGCGACCTACCACGATGTCGATGGCGTCCTGCTGCAAGGGTTTTCACATTCCGTGTCGCCAATGGAGACGCTGAAGGCCGTGGGTGGTTTCGTCCCGGCCGCTACCGATCCACGATTCGCCGACCGCGGCCTGGACCCGGGGTATCTCACCACGCGCCAAGGCAGCCGGGCAGCCAGTTTCGTGGGCCCGAACACTGATCCCGTCGCACTCACTGTCGATGACGCCGAGGTCGCCGACACCTTCAGCCCGGCCGAAATGGTAGACGGGCTGATGAGCACCATCGCGCCCCTGACCAGCTTCATCGACGCACCTGTGTTGATCGTCAACGGCGAGTTGGACCTGCTGTGCGCACGGGCGGTGTGTGCGTCGAGTGCGAGCCTGGCTGATGCGGAGCGGTCTTATTTCGCGCCAGCAGCTCAGCTACAGACCTACGTGCTGCCCGGCGCTGGTCACGCGGTCACCGTAGCGCCGAATACCGGGCTGTTTCAGGACTGCTTGGTGGCGTGGGCCGGGACAGTGGCCGCACGCGTGGGTGAGGGATCGGAGTCTGCCTGTGGATGAGGAACCGCTGTCGCAGCCGCAAGTAACTCGCGTGCGTGACTATCTGCTCCGGGGTGTGGGTCGAACACGAGGAAACCTCGAAAGGTTCAGCTTCCGAATGAAGTTGACAAGGCTCACTCCGCCGAGGCCGCGTGAACACGCTGGCCGCATGTTCGTCATGGACTCCTACGGGCATCCGCGCCAATATCTGACCGCCGTCGCGGCGGACACGTATCGTCCATGCCAGCAGTGCCCAGGCGATTACGAGGCCGACTTCCACACGGTGACGGTCTATCTGGTGACCGCGCCTGCTGTTCCGTGGTGGCTGACGCTGGAAATCCATTGCTGTCCAGGCGGCCACAGCGGACTGGTGGTGCGCATGACCAAGGCTCTACTGCGACCGGATCTGTGGACACCGAGACGGTTGCCGCGACCGTTGCGGTCTGGTCAGTGCGTCCGGTCTTTCGAAGTGACCAATGTCGACGGTGGGCATCGCGCGAAGCTGACCGGGACCGAGATCGACTCCGATCTTGAATGCGAGTCGTGCAGCCGCCCCTACGGCGTCACCATCTACGAGTTGTCGGAGCGCACCGTCCCGTCGTGGATATCGCTGGAAATCCATTACTGCCACGGCTGCGGCTGCGGTCACATCGACACTGGCTCCGGCTACCCTCGCCCGGTTGAACCAGTGGCGGATACGGTGAGCAGTCGGCTCGGCACGGAGGTTCAGTCGTGATCCCGATGACGAATTTGGCGCGGCCGGAAAAGCCGTTCGGCGATCCGGGATCGCCGCCGGGCAGCAGCCGTCCGGTGGTGGCGTCGATAGCGGTGACACGGTGTGGTGTCGGGCTGGTGTATGCCAGGTTCGACGCCGAGCATCCGCGCGACCTCGACGACCCCCGGGCTTTCGTTGTGGGCTACGAGTTGCTGCTGCCATCGACTGACACTTCCGATGTATTCGTGGGGCTCGTCGACGATCGTATTGTCGAGATGGATCTGCACGCCGATGTCATCACCGGCCACGACATGCTGACCGGTTTGGCGAATCTCAGCACCGACGTCACCGACCTCCCAGAGTTGTATGGCATCCGAGGCTGGGGCGGGGTGTGGCCGGACCGGGAGGAGGTCAACGCCTGCGGCGACCTCGAACACATCATGGTCGACACCGCCTACGATCTGCCGCTCTCGGATGCCGATCTGCGCCAGATGTGTCGGCGGTCGCGGCTGCACAGCTGGTATCTGGACCCCGAGCGCGACAGCGAGCGGCTGCCGATCACCACGGCCCTGGCATCGACGCTGCTGGCGGCGCGGGAGATGGGCTGGTGTCGCTGGTCCATGCTCGATCTGGATCCGCTGGTGACCGAATCAATCCGCGTGCAGCCACATGAATAAGCTCGTGGTTTCGCAGACACGGGGCCGGACGTGTATGCGTTGGTGGCGCTGCAGCTCATTGGGAGTGTCCGGCAATCCGTAGTCGCGCAAGTTGTTGGACATGAATCGGATCACCGTGACGCTACTGGGTGGTTCGCGGTGTGGTGTTCACCTCGTCCACCACTGACTGTTTACAACCCGAAGTCTTCGTCGTAGCCGACGGCGGGATTGATGATCGGGTCGGGATCGTAGTCGAGGGAATCTTCGGAGGTTGTGTCGTGTTGGTGGCGGGCGCGTAGCGCGTGCTCGGCGGCGGTTTGTTCGGGTGTGAGTTGGGTGCGGCGATGTTGTTCGGTGTTGAGGTCGATGAGTTCGTCTTGGAGCCAGGTGGTGGCGTCGACTGCTGTCGTGTCGCTGGTTGCGGTGCCGGGTGCGGGCCCGTAGAGGATGGCTTCGGTCTCGGCAAGATCGATGCGCAGACTGATATCGGTGATGGCTTGGGCGAGTTGGTCGTCGGTGAGCATCTGCACGGGATCGGATACATCGAGGAGAACCCCAGCCGGTGGTACTGATGGCTCGGCTGGGGTGTCGGGCTGAGGATGTTGTTCGACCCAGGTTGCGATGGCGAGGCGTTCAGCGAGGGTGCGGGCGGCGTGCCAATCGCGTTTGAGTAGGCCCAGGATGGTGTTTGGTGGGTGGGTGTTGGCGATGTGGTCGCAGCGGGCATGGATGTGCTCGTTGGGTGGGTGGTCGGGGATGCCGGGTGCATTGTCGGTGCGGCATTCACCGCACAGGCCGTCGTCGCTGCGGCGTGGCGGGATCGGTCTGCTGTCGCGGTGTGCGCGTGTTATGCCGCAGGACACGCACGGCAGGGCGCGAGTGTTGCGGCTTGTTTGGCGGTTGTAGTCGGGTGCGTCGGAGTCGGGATAGCGGTCTTCCCAGAGTTTTTCGCGGTAGTAGCGGTGCGGGACATCGTCGGGTTTCGGTAGATGGTCGGGGTCGGTGTCGACATCGCTGCGGCTGTCGAGGTAGTCCCAGTAGTCGTGTTCGGCGGTGATATCGGTATCGGGGCGCGGTGGCCGCCGCAGTGTGCGGTCGATGCGGTCGGGGTTGTCGCGTGCGGCGCGCCGGTGATGGTCGCTCCGGTTCGGTGTCGGGATGTCGTCGGTGGCTGGTCGGTAGGTGTGTGGGTCGCTGGTGGGTGTGCAGGCGTGGATGAGTGCGCGGTGTTGGGGGTATTGGTCTGCGGCCCACTGCAGTCGCGCGACGGCGATGCGGAAGTGGTTGCGGTAGAGGGTGGTGGCGACGTGTTCGATGATGTCGCGTTGTTCGTCGGTGAGGGTGTCGGCGACGTTGTGGAAGGCGCGTCGCGCCGCTGCCATGTCACCGGTCTGGATGAGTGCGGCGATCGTTGCGGCGCTGTCGGACAGCGGGGTTTCAGCACTGGTGGCGGACTGTGGTGGCTGGGTCGGTTGGCGTGGAGTCGGCTGTGCGCTGGTGTCATGGTGCCGGGGATCGTGTGGTTCGGGATCGGGTTGGTGCTCGGCTGGGTGCATGGTGGGCTCCGGGGGTTGGTGGGGATCGGGTTGGGCGGGGTGGGTGGGGTCGTGTAGGAGTGCGTCGATGCGCCAGGCGAGGGCGTTGGCGAGTTGGTCGGGACGCAGGTTCGCGGCACCGTCGGGTTGGGCGGTGAGGATGAGTTCGTATGCGGTGGTGAGGAGGTCGTTCGGTGTCCAGTCGGTGCCGGTGGCGCGGTCGATCGCGGCGACCAGGCGCGGCCAGGCGGGGTCGTTGATGACGCGCTGTGCGGTGTTCTCGCCGATGATCTGGTGGAGTTCGTTGGTCCAGTCAGGGTTCAGGTTGCCGGTGCCGGTGATCTCGGCGGCGACGAGTTCGAGCTCGAGGCGTGACCACAGGGCCGCGGCGGGCATGTCATCGGGCAACGCTCGTAGTGCTGCCGCGTGGGTCAACCGGGTTTGGATGTCGATTCCGGATCGGTGGGCGACCTCGATCTTGTCGGCGAGGATCGGCCACCACGGGTCATCGAGGATGCGGGATTCGAGGCGTGTGATCAGCGGTGCCCACTTGTTGGCGGGCAAGTGGATGTCGCCGAGGGCGTCGGTGACGCGGGCGTCGAGCAGCTGTTGGTGTTCGTGTTCGCCCACGGTGTAGCGGGCGGGGCCGGTAGGGCGTGGGTCTCGGTCGTCGATGTGCAGGGAGGCCCGCCACACGGCCAGATCAGCGAGCAGGCGTGGGTTCGACCCGATGAGCGGGCGAGCCCAGTGCGGTGCGGACGGGGGTGTCCAGGCTTTGACGTCGTCACGGATTTGTGTGGCGAGGTCGGTGACGATGCGGGCGCGTGCAGACAGTTGGGTGGAGTCGAGTTCCGGACGTAGCCCGTGGGGGATTCCGGTCGCCCATGGCAGGGGTGCGTCGGTGGTGGAGTGTGCGCCGGAGGGATCCAGACGCCAGTCCAATACGGCGGCAACATCATCGGCGGTGTCGAGTTCGCGGGCGCTCGCCGCGGTGTGCAGGGCGGTGATCGGGTCGCGCCCGGACAGCGCGATCATCGCCAAGTGTTGACGCAAGACGGGGTAGGCGGGGCTGTCGGTGAGGTTCGGGCGTATCGCTTCCGCGGCAGTGTCGAGGCGTTCGAGTCCATCGGTGCCGAGGGCGTTTTCGGCGGCGACACCGAGCGCGTCGAGGTAGATGTCGAGCGCGCGACCGATCCGCTGGTGCGGATCGAGGGCGTCGCGGAGCATGGTATGCGCCGACTTTTGTGCGCCGTCGCGACCGAAAATGCGCAGCATTATCTCCACGGCGGTGCGCGGATGGGCGGCGGGTTCGGACCAGAACGAGCCTTCGGAACCGTCCAACGCGGTCGGCACATAGATGTGGTTGGCGTGGATTCCGCGGGTGAGTGCCACATAAAGCTGTTGGCGTGACTCGCCTCCGGTGAGCGCGACATGACACGAATCGGCGGTGATTCCTTGCGCGGAATCGATCGTTGACGCGTACCCGAGACGCACATGGGTGGCCACGTAGTCGGCGGGAAGCCGCACGCTGTGACCGAGTTCGTTGCCCGAATGCAGATGTGTGGCGGTCAGACTTCCATCCGCATGCACCGCGGTGACGGTCCAGGCGTAACCGTTGCGGACCCAATCGGTGTCACCGAGTCGTAGTCGACGGTTGTTGCGGCGGGTACGGATCGTGTCCCCGACCGAGGCCCCAAGTCCGTCGGCGAGAACAGTTTCCGCGCCGACCACACCGCCATTGCGGGTGATGCGATCGGCGCGAGCGCGCGCATTCAGTTCGGTGACAATTTCGTGGGTAGCGGCGAGCATGATGGCATCGCGACCGGCGAGGTGGTCGGTGATCCACGCGGTGTAAGCGTCATCGTGGGTGGCACCTTCGTGTCCGGCGTGGATCCGGCCGTTGTCCAGATACCAGCCCAGCGCGGCCGGATCCCCCTCGCGCAGTTGCAAACTCGCGGTCGCTTCGGCGTTCGAGGCGAACCGCACGACGTGGGTGAGGGTCATGCTCGCCTCGGGTGCGGCCGCGTCCATGTCAGCGTCCGCGCCGCCGGCCTCGATCGATGCGAGCTGGTGTGGGTCGCCGATGCAGCGGATCGTCGCACCGCGGTCGTGTAGAAATCGCAGTAGCCGTAGGCGTTTGAGGTTGCCGATCTTGACGTGCTCATCGACGATCACCAACGTGACGGAGTCGATATCGAGGATCCATTGCGGCAGCGACGGCGGTATATCCCGGTCCAGCGCAGGGTTGTCCGGGCGCGGGATGTGGCGGTCCAGGACGTCGAGGACCTTGTCGACGGTCTCCACCCGCGCGCCGATCGCCTTGCCCAACTCGGCGGCCGCGGACGCCGTCGGTGCCAACCCGAGGACCCGGCCGCCGCTGGTGTGCCAGGCGTCGGTGAGCACGGCCATCGCAGTGGTCTTGCCCGTTCCCGCCGGCGCATTCGTGGTGCGGACCCGCAGAGGCGAGGTGGCGAAACCGTCGATCACGCTGATCTGCCCGGCATTGAGCGGGCGTTCGGGATTGCGGGTGTTGTAGCGGTCCACTGCCGCCGTGACGAGATCGGGTCGGAGTTGGCGTCCACCAGGCCGCACCGACATCTCGATCAGCTGCTGTTCGACCGACAACATCCGCGCCGAGGTGTAGACCTGGACACCGGAGACGGTGTAGACGCTGGTGCCGTCGCGGCGACGCAACAGGCCTGGGACCGTGTGCAATTCGGGTTCGTCAGTCAGATCCGGGTCACCGCGCGCGATCACATGCTCGGGCGAGAGCGTTTCGGCCAGAACCTGTTCGGCGGCCTGTTCCCAGTCCCGGCTACGTATGTGGCCGCGGAGCTGGCGTTCGATTTCGGCCCGCAGATTCGTGGTCTGCCAGGTGGAGCGGTGCTCGGAAACCACCTCGATGACCCGCTGCGCGGTGCGATTGATCCACGCCGTCGTCACCGCAACACGCTGGGGTCGCACGGGATTCAAGACCCCCACGATCATCTCCGAGAGTGCTTCCCGGCCGCCGAGCAGGCTCATCGCCTGCGCGCGCCAGGTGCTGCGTTGCTCGGCCAGTGACCGTAGATGGTGTTTGGACGGTCGGGTTTCGAGGGTGGCCTGCTGGGCCAGGGCATACATTTCAGTGGGAGTCGGCTCGCGGTCGAACCGGTGCTGGAATCGTGCGGCGAGTTCCCCCACGCGCTCTTTGATCGCGGCTTCGCGCCGCGACCACGCCTCGATCAACAGGGTTGGGATGCCGACGATTTCGCGGATCGCACGCTTGGACGGATCGGTGCTGGGGCGTTCGGCGAACTCCACACCCACCAAATCCTCGAGGTGGTGTTCCAGTCGGGTGTTGTAGATCTCGGACACGGTGACCACCGCTCGGTAGATCGCGGTGCCATCGAGGGTGCGCCACCGCCCATCATCGGTGCGGGCCCGGTTGGCGATCAGCGCATGGGTGTGGAGATCGGGGTCGCCTGCTCTGCTGTCACGATGTACAAACCGGGCGGCCACCATCCCGTCGACGTCCACCTGCCGGATCCCGTTGCGACCCAACCGAGTGAAGATCGCGTGCTCCTCCAACCAGCGCAGCGCATCATCGACCGCGGCATGGTGGGCAGCCTCGACCTTCTCCGCGACCGCGCGCGGGGCCAGCGCCCACAGCACCGAGACACTCTTGACGGGTGAGAAAGTGATGTCGAAACCCGCGACCGCGGTCGTGTTCGGGCGCGAGTTACGTGCCACCCACCCCGACAATTCCCGCTCATTCAGTGGCGCGCGACCGTACTGTTCGCAAAACATATCGAACGCCACACGGGTCCGAATCCGTGCACGTTCATCATCGGGAATAGCGTCATGAAGATCGAATCCGTGCTTCATATTGTGCCGCTTGAATGCGTCCGCGCACCGTTTACGGAATTCGGAAACCTCCGTATAAACCCGGAATGGATTACCTAAACGCGACGCCTGATCGGCGGCCCGCGCGGCGTCTTTGTGCTTAGCTCCCTTGCCGATCTCGGTGTTGTAGACGTGGGCTTCGATCACATGCGCGTTCGGATGACGCCCCAGTCCGAAAAGGGATTTCATCTGTTCTTCGGTGACTTCGTCACCCGGTTGCAGGCCTAACGCGGCCAGGCCCGTGCCGTGCCAGCGGCCCGGAGCTTCCCCATGAACGGAGTAATAATCGGCGAGGCTGGAACGGCCGCGAGCCGACACGTCATTCGCGGCGACATTGCGCAGATAATATTGATACCCATTGCCCGCCGCGACTTTATGAATCGTCGCGGTCATATATCCATCAAGCATCTGACCGGCCATTTACGCCAGGGGTTGGATTTGACTATTTTTTAGTCAAATCAAGCAAAACGCCTGGTCGTTACCGAATCGCAACAGTAGGGGCCAACAAGACGGCACGATCGGACTCCGCCGCCTCACCTCCTGCGACGAAGCTTGTCGTGTCAACGATCCTCGGGTCGGCGCACCCATGTCACGGAAACCGCTCCGGATCGTCCACCTGGGAGACCGCTAGGTTGCCGCATTTCCGTCCATAAACGCCGGTGTGACCTCAGATGCAAGAGGTGTGCTTGTGGATGTGTGGGGAAGTGGGGTGGTGAGGGTGAAGGTGTGTGTGGTGGAGGAGGTGGGGTGAGTGCGGTTGCGTGGTGGTGTGCGTGTGGAGGTGAGTGTAGATGTGGCGTGAGGGTGGGGTTGGCGATTCGGTGAGGACTAGTGGATGGCCTGGGCGGCGGGAGTCGCTGCGCGCGAGCGGTTCTGGACTACCTCGCGCCGGGTTCGGTAGCGGTGGTGGTGGAACAGCGGCAGCGGCAGCGAGATTCGGTCAGGGGGCGTCCCCAGTACACGAGGATGGCGAACCAGCACAGGACCCAGATCGAGGAGTAGTGGTCGGAGAGGAAGTCGAGCCAGGGGTTGGTCACGGCATGTACCTCCAAGGCGGATAGGGAGTGAGGGGGTCGGTGGCTGTGTCCGGTCCGCTGCGGGAGCATGACACTGGCGCGGACCGGGGATGTGAGACCCGTTGTGGGTGGGCCGGTGTGGAGACGAACTGAAGTCAAGCTGCGGTGCGTGGAGGTCGCGGCAGTCGCCGCACAGGTCGTCGACGTCGCGGCCGTAGCGGGTAGGGCGTGCGGTCGGGCATCGAGAGTCCCCTTTCCAATTGGGGGTAGTTGGATGGTGGTCGTGGTAGCCCTCGCTTCGGTCGGACCACCCGGACCGGGAACGTGTCGGTGTGGTGAGGGCGGTCGGTCAGGTCGGCGGGGCGGGGATGGGTGTCCATCCGAGCGATGCGCAGGCGTAGGCGCGGTCGTCGAGAGCGACGACGTCTCCGACGGACAGCGACCGCAACTGTTTCGAATACCAGGCGTCGGTGTGGGTGTGGTCGTCGTCGCGTTCGGGGTGGTCGTTGAACGCGGCGAAGACTCGTTCGAGCAACACCTCGTCGGTGGTCGGCCCGTCGATGGGCATGCGGAAGGCGTAAGCCAGTGCCAGCGATGCGCCGGGCTGATACCCAGCCAGCATCGCGGGCGTGGCGGTGTTGAGATAGACCCGCACCCGGACCTCGCTGCGGCGAGTCGGGTGCACAGCCCGGGACAGCGCGCGCAGGACGCGGCGGGCTCGGGTGGGCAGTTGGTGCATGAGGGTGCTCCTGTGCTTTGGGGGTTGGTGGACCGGTCCGCCGCAGGGGAAGGTCGACACTGCGGCGGACCGGCGAACAACGGGTCGTTCGAGCGCGGGTCAGGCCGCGCGGGTGCGCGCGGGAACCAATCCGAGGTCGATCCGGCAACCTGTGCAGTAGTTGTCGGCGTGGACGACACCGTTTCGGGCGCAGGCGTCGCAGCGGCCGATGCGCTGCCCGGCTCCCAAGGCCGAGCTGCGGCGCGGGCGGCGGGCGGGATCGCGGCGCGGTGCGGGTGCGGGCTGGTCGAGGTTGCACGCCATCCAGCGCGTGATCAGCCGCCAGGTCGGTCCGGTATTCGCGGCGGCGGCCCGGATGCGGTCCAGCAGCCCCTGCACCTGGTGTGGGTGGGTGGCGGCGATGTGGGCGCAGCGGGACTCCACGTAGGAGCGCAGGCCGAAGCCAGCGGGCAGCGCCGGGATGCCAGGGTGCCCGTCGGCGCGGCACACATCGCACAGCCCGTCGTCGCTGACCAGGTGACTGTCGCGGGCGTGGTGGGGTCGGCGGTCGGCGGCGGCGCGGTCGATCCAGCAGTTGACGCACGGCCACCCGAGGTAGGGGGCCATCGCGGCGAGGTCGTAGTCGAGCCCGGAGCCCTGCCAGCTGGATTCGGTGACGTCGAGTTCGGTGTAGGGCAGGTACTCGTCGCGATCGCTGGGGACGGGGATGCCGGTGCGCCGGGCGGCGAAGCGGGCCTGGTCGGCGGGGGTGATCCGCGGCGGCAGCTGGGGTTGGTTGCGGCGGGCACGAGCCCGCCGGACACGAGACCACGGTTCGGGTTCGGTGTCGTGCTCGCGCAGGAACTCCCGCGCCGCGTCGTCGAGGCCCTTGTAGCGGGCGTCGTGTCCGGTGTGGCGCTCGGGTGTTTCGGGGGCGAGCAGGTGGCGGTCGGCTTCGGTGTAGCAGTGGGCGATGTGCAGGAAGTAGCTGCGCTCCCACAGGTCGGCTTGCACGTGCGCCCACAGCAGGTCGGCTCGTTTACGTGGTTCGGGCACCGGTGGGGTGCGGTCGGTCTCGGGTGCGGTGTCGATCCCGTACAGCCGGTGCGCGGCGTAGCCGGCCCACTGGTGTTCGCGGCGTTCGGCTACGGCGAGGTCGCGGTCACGGTGGCGCAGACTGACCGGCGAGGGTGCGGGGATGCGGGCGCGGCGCGCGGCGATGGCCTCGGGGCGCAGGCGCGCGGCGTCGGTCGCCGCCGACGGGGTGGCGGTGAGCCGGTCGCGGTTGCGGCGCTCGCGGATGGAGCGGCGCACCCATTCGGCGGCCTCGATCGAGGTGTCGCTCTGCTGGGGGAGTTCGGGGCGGTAGAGGCCGGGGTCACCGTCGGCGGTGTGGTCGATGATCATCTCGCGCAGTTCGGGGCGGCTCTTGGCCATCCACCCCAACCGGCGGGCGGCGGCCTTGTAGGGGGCGCGAGTCAACAGGTCGGCGACGCGGTCGAGGAATTCGCGTTCGGCCGGGGTGGCCAGGGCCAAGACGTGGGTGAAACGCTCACGCGCGGTGTCTGGGTTGACCTCGAGCAGGTATTCGATCTCACCGAGCGCGTCGGCGAACGGAGAAACAGTCGCGGTGTCGGCATTGCTCAACGTAGCGGTCATCACGGTTCCTGTTCAGTCGTCGAAGAGACAGCTCGGCCCCGCACCGGACGCGCACGAGCACGTACCCCGGCACGGGGCTGGGCGGCTGGTCGTCTGACCCGCCTGAGTGCGGCCGACCAGGGTGGGAGCCCGACACAGCGGAGGGAACGCGCCGGATCGGGCGGCACCGAATTCGCGGGCGCTGGCCACCGGGCCGCCGCCTGTCGCTGGGGTGCGGCGCGGGCGAATTCGGTGACGGGCGGGCGCGGGCCCGCAGCCGTGGCGGGAGCCCACCCTGGTAGCACTCGGAAAGGCGGGGCAGACGGCCAGACGGTCAGCCCTCCCTCACCGCCACACCCGACTTTCACGCAATCATCAGCGCTGCGACGGCGGCCTGAACGTGTCGGAGCAGGTTCATGGGCGAGGCGGATTCACTCCGACTGCGCGACTCTTGCGCGGGTGCGCCCGCCGCGCTGGTAGCCCTCAGGAAGGCGGGGTGTCCGGGCAGACGAACACCCCGGACATCCCACCCGGCCCTTTCTGCTCCTGTTGACTGTGTCCTTCTTCGCGGAACCGGAGTGCTCAGGCCGCCAGCAGATCGCGGTCGGCGAAGTAGGCGTCGATCTCGGCTTCGGCGGCCTGTCGGTGGGCAGCATCGCGGGTGCGGTGACGCAGATCCACGGCCGCCACCGAACGGGGTGTGCGGCGGGCCCGGCGAGCAGCGACCGCCTCGGGTGCGGTGCGGGCGGCGTCGGTGGCGGCGGTCGCGATCGCATGCAGGCGAAGATCAGCGCCGGGTTCGCGGGCGGGAGTCCGCACCCATAGTGCGAGTTCGTCCTCGATCGGTACCGCGACGGCGTCAGCGACCTGGGCATAGTAGGGGTGGGGACCGAGTTCATCGTGGAGCAGACGATCCAGATCACCGACCCCGAGCCGAGTCACAGGTGCGGCGGTAAGAGTGTTCATGGAGGGCATCGTGGTCTCCTGGTGCGGGTGAGAGGGGATGGGAGAACGGGGAACGAGTCGCGGGTGTGTGGTGCTATCGGGTCGACCAAGGTCGTTCATAACGGCGGTTCGTCGCCGGTGAGGGATCCACCGCCGAAGGAGCCCGCACCGTTCACGGCCCACGGGTCGTCGGTCCCGGCGTTGCGGCTGCTGGTTGCTGCCGCGCCGACGAGGTCGCGGGAGCGGTCCTCGCTGGCGGGTCGGTCGGTGGAGGAACGGCTGTAGCCGTTGCCGCTACCACCGGTGTTGCGAGAGACCCGGGTGACCTTGGCTATCCCGAAACCCGTAGGTTTGCCGTATCGGTCCGGCTGGCAGAATCCCCTGTGGTCAGGGTGTTTTCGCCGCGAGGAGACCGCTTGGAATTT
>NZ_JBFANH010000013.1:0-35822 GCF_040674755.1 Nocardia sp. NPDC049737
CACGCGCCAGGCGAGCGGGCCCCGTGCCTGTGTCGCATGCGCTTCGACGGCTCGGACGCGAGACGGGCCGCGAACGGGTCGCTCGTAAGACTCGCGCATTGTGGTTCCGTTCGTCGCGCACGGAAATTCACAACAGCGTCCCGCATCGTCGGATGCGGGACGCTGTTGTTGTGCAAGCCTCGAATGGTTAGTCCGGTCACGCGGCGTCAACGGGTGAAGGGGGAGGCCCGTCGGCCTCCCCCTTCGTCGTCTACCGAGTCAGCGGCGCCAGTCTTTGTAGTCGTCGTCCTCGTCCCAGCGGGATGAGGATTCGTCCGCGTCGTGCTCATCGGACAGCACACCACCACTCCGCTGGGAGGTGGGGCTACCCGAAAGCTCGCGCTGAAGGCTCGCGAAGTCAGTCGGCGCGGAGCTGTACTTCAGCTCGCGTGCGACTTTGGTCTGCTTTGCCTTAGCCCGGCCACGGCCCATGGCTGACCCCCTCGCGTCACTGCGGGGCGGCCTGGGGTTTGTTGGCGGCCCCGTTCGAATTAATACTCTTCCTGACAGACACTTTAGCGTGTGTCCGGCAGTCGCGCTTCCAGGAGTGGGGGAACAACTCCGGAAGTGGTGCCGTTTGCCCGGTTGTCGCCGTCGGGCCGCGCCCTCAGATGACCCCGGGAATCGCTCGGATGACCCCGACCCTGGTGCCGCCGCCGAGCACCGGCGGCGCCGCGAGTTCGGCGTGCGCGGTGGTCCATTCGATGCCCATGCGATGCAGAATGGCCAGCGTCAGGGGGATTCGCGCGCGGTCGTGACCATCGGCGATCTTGTACGCGAAGGCCGTTCCGTCCGGTAGCGCGCCCGCGTGCACACCGTCCGCGCCGATCTTGCAGACCAGGTCGGGGGTGGCCTGCATGGTCAATAAATCGGGTGCGTTCGTGCCGGAAATCACTCGCGGGTTGGCGCGAATCGCATCGGCGACGCGCCGCTGCGGTGAGCCGGGCGCGGCGGTAGCCATGGCCGCGAAGGCCCGGGCCAGATTCACCAGTGAGACCGGGATGATCGGCAGTCCGCAGCCATCGATGCCGAGGTCCGTTTCGGGTTCGCCGGTGAGGTCGGTAATGGTGGCGATCACCGCCTGTTGCAGCGGATGTGCCTGGTCCAGGTAGCCCTCGGTGGGCCAGCCGTTGACGGCGCAGGTGGCGAGCATGGCCGCGTGCTTACCGGAACAGTTCATGTACACGCGGCGGGGTTCGGGCGCCTCGCTCCGTGCGCGCTCATCCTGCGGCAGGTCGGGCGGGCATTCCAGGGCCTTCTCGTCGAAGCCGAAACGGTCGAGCAGACGCTCGACCAAGGCGACGTGATCGGGTTCGCCGTAGTGCGATGCGGTCGCGATGGCCAACTCGGCATCGTCGAGTGGTTCGAAGCCGTTGCGCAGCAGGGTGATTGCCTGCATGGGCTTATTGGTGGAGCGCGGGAAGATCGGGACGTGCACCTCGCCGAGCGCAAGGGTCGGTTCACCGTCGGCGCCGAGGATCACCACCGAACCGCTGTGCACGCATTCGCGGAAGCCGGAGCGGACCACCTCGACCAGTTCGACGGTCATAGCTCGGCTCCTGTCGGTTCGACGTGCTGCTCGCGGGCGCTCGTCACACGGCCCCGGTGCTCGCCCGCGGTTGCCACGTCGACCTGATGCCGGCGGGTGCCTGCCGCATCGAGCTGCTGGGGGGTGCCTGCGGCGTTGGCCCGGTGCTCGCGCGCGTTCGCCACATCGATCCGCCGCTCGCGGCCGCGGGTGGCATTGGTGTGGCGGCGGCCATGGCGCTCGATCTGCATGCGCACATCATCGGAGATGGTCGGTTCGTTCGCGAGCAGAATGGCCAGGAGATCGGGATCGTCGCCGGTGAACAGGTCGCGGACAGTGATGCCGTGCTCGGGCGTGTGCACAATGCGAACTTCGTCGCCTGCGCCGATCGTGCCCTCGGTGAGAACGCGCAGGTAGGCGCCGGTATCGCTGCGCAGCGTGAATCGCTTGACCCATTGGGACTCACCGGACCAGTGCTGGAAGGTCGAGCACGGCACGCGGGGTGCGCTCACCTCGAGCAGGGTGTCACCGATGGTCCAGCGCGCACCGATCACCGCATCGCTGACCGGCAGCCCGCAGATGCGCAGATTCTCGCCGAACCAACCCGCGGGCAGTTCGCGGCCGAGTTCCTCGCCCCAGCGCCGAGCGTCCTCCTCGGCGTAGGCGTAGACGGCCTGATGTACGCCGCCGTGATTCTTGGTGTCGCATACGTAATCGCCGTCGAGACCGTGGGCACGCGCGGCGACGCGATGGGGAATGGGTCGCTTGTCGATGGCCGTGCGGCCGACGCGGGTCGGCACCTCCGACTCGGCATGGACGACGCACACGGCAAGCACCCGAGCGCTATCGGACTGCATCAACGGCCACGCAACCGGTCGACGGCGATCCGACCCGCCTGGGGCGCCTCGTCGGATGGGACCGAATCCGGATCGATGGCGGCAGCGGTCGGGCCCGCTATCAGTTCGGTGTCGGTCGGGATGGTCCGTTTGATCAAAGCCAGTGCGATGGGACCGAATTCGTAGTGATCGATGACGGTGCCGAGTCGCCCGACGGCGCGACCGCCTGCGGTTACTTCCGTGCCGGTGGTCGGGCGCTCGTCGGCGGAACCGTCGAGGTGCAGCAGCACCAGGTGGCGCGGCGGCTTGCCCAGGTTGTGCACTCGGGCCACGGTTTCCTGCCCCCGGTAGCAGCCCTTGTCCAGGTGCACCGCACCGTGTTCGGCGATGCCGCCGATCCAGCGGGCCTCGTGCGGGATGGTCCGTTCGTCGGTGTCGAGTCCGATCCTGGGGCGCACCGACGCGACGCGCAGTGCCTCGAAGGCCCACATGCCCGCGGGTTCGGCGCCCGCCGCGGTGAGGCGGGCCCAGCGGTCGGCGAGTTGGTCGCGCGGGATGACCAGATCGAAGGAGTCCGCGGTCGGCCACGGCATGCGGCGCAGGAACCCACCGTCCGGCAGTGGCACCGCGTCGTAGGTCTCCGGGAGAGTGGAAATGCCGAGCGCTTCGGTCAATTCGGTAGTGCGCGGGCCGAGCAGGCTCAGCACCGCGTGATCGGCGGCCTCGACCGGTTTGGCATCGGCCCAGAAGACCATCTTCGTCAGGAACTCCAGCAGCGCAGATCCGTGCTCGCCCTCGGTGTCGATCCACACGGTGCCGTCGAGTTCGGTCAGCACGAAGTGGTGCAGCACCCGGCCGTTGAGATCGAGGTCCAGGTTCTCGGCGGACCGACCGTCGCCGAGGCTCGCGATGTGCTGGCTGCTGATGGTGTGCAACCAGGTCAGCCGCTCGGCCCCGGTGATTTTCAGGACGAAGCGATGCGACCTGTCGACGATCGCCACCCGCTCCGCGGCGGCGCGTTGCTCTCGGAAGGGATCCCCGTAATGCCAAGCGACAGCGGCATCCGGCGAACCGGCCGCGCCCGCGACGGCGCCCGGGACAGCGAGGATAGGACTGGGTGTGACGAGCACGGACACGTAAACCACTCTAAGCGCGAACCTTATTGCTCGCTTTCAGCGGCCTGTCCAGTCGTGCACGCCGTCTACTTCTCCGCGACCACCGGAGCGAGTCTTACGAGCGAGGAGTTCGTGGTCTGTCTCGCTTCTGAGTTGTCGAAGCGCAGGCAACGAAGTCGCGAGTCTCGCCTTCCGGCACGCGTGCATCAGGTGCCGAACGCCCTGCCATCAACGACCACCACGGAGCGAGTCTTACGAGCGAGGAGCTCGCGGCCCGTCTCGCGTTCGAGCCGTCGAAGCGCATGCGCCGCAGGCGCGAGTCTCGACGGCTCGGACGCGAGACACCAGGGGGCCGCGAACACGCCGCGCCGAAGGCGCGGCCATCAAACCCAGCAATCAAACAGAGTCCTAGGCGCGGCCAACGAACACCGCCTACGCTCGACGCATGGTGGATCGAGTTCTTGTAACACTCGACGGCGCCGTCCAAGATCCGGACGCGCCGTTGTTGTTTGCCGACGACATCGGCGTACTGCGCGGTGATGGTGTCTTCGAGTCGGTTTTGGTTCGTGGCGGTAACCCGTGCGCGATCGAATTTCATCTAGGCCGCCTGCGTCGTTCGGCGCAGGCGCTCGATCTACCCGAGCTCGAGTTGGGCAAATGGCGAGACGCGGTCGAGACGGCGGCCAAGGAATGGGGGACCGAGAGTGAGGGGCTCATGCGGCTGGTCCTCACCCGCGGGCGCGATACCGAGCTGTCGGCCCCGTCCAGTGTGACTTCAGGTGATCTCGCGGCCGCGGTGCCGGTGCCGACCTCCTATGTGCTGGTGCTGCCGGTGCCGGACCGGGTGCAGAAGGCGCGCACCGACGGTGTCGCGGTGGTGTCGCTATCGCGCGGGATCTCGATCGATCTGGCCCAGGCCGCGCCGTGGCAGCTGCTGGGTGCGAAGACGCTGTCCTATGCCACCAATATGGCGGCGTTGCGGTTCGCGCAGCGGATGGGCGCTGATGACGTGATCTTCACCAGTACCGAGAACCGGGTGCTGGAGGGGCCGCGCTCGTCGGTGGTGATCGTGCGGGATAAGCACTTGATCACCCCGCCCGCGAAGAATGGCGTACTGCCGGGGGTCACCCAGCGCGCGATGTTCGCCGAGGCCGAGAAGGCCGGGTGGAAGTGCGGCTACGAATCGTTGTTCACCGCCGACCTGTTGACCTGCGACAGCATTTGGCTGCTTTCGAGCATCACGCTCGCCGCCAGGGTGAATTCACTGGATGGACTGCGCATGATGGCGCCGGACAACGCGGCCGAAATCATCGAATTGGTGGACCGAGGAGTGGAGCGGGCCGGAGCCATCGGCGATTGGTGAGTTCGCCGGGCCGTGATCTTCGTCCTACTACGGCATGTAGGAGTGCTCGGCGAGCTCGGAAAACGGGCCGTTGAGGGTCTAAAGCCCCGGTGTGTCGTGGCGTAGGACTCCTTGTTGGACCTCTAACCGGGCGTACTCTTACTACGACATGTCGTAGATCGGCGGGAGATCGGTTTTGAGCGTCCTGGACTTATCACGTTGGCAGTTCGGCATCACGACCGTCTATCACTTCATATTCGTACCGTTGACGATCGGTCTGGCCCCGCTGGTTGCGGGCATGCAGACCGCTTGGGTGATTACCGGCAAAGAGCACTGGTACCGGCTGACCAAATTCTTCGGCAAGCTATTCCTGATCAATTTCGCACTCGGTGTCGCGACCGGCATCGTGCAGGAATTTCAGTTCGGAATGAACTGGAGCGAATACTCCCGGTTCGTCGGTGACGTCTTCGGCGCACCGCTCGCGCTGGAGGCGCTGGTCGCATTCTTCCTGGAGTCGACCTTCCTCGGCTTGTGGATCTTCGGCTGGACCCGGCTGCCGAAAAAGCTGCATCTGGCGACGATCTGGCTCGTTGCGATCGGTGTGAATGCCTCCGCGTACTTCATCGTCGCGGCCAATTCGTTCATGCAGCACCCGGTCGGCGCCAAATACAACCCGGAGCGCGGGCGCGCCGAACTCACCAGCATCTGGACGGTGCTCACCAATAACACGACGCTGGCGGCGTTTCCGCACGTAGTCGCCGGAGCATTCCTTACCTCGGGGACTTTCGTGGTCGGCATCTGCGGCTGGTGGATGGTGCGCAATGCGCGCAGCGGTGAGGCCGCCAAAGTCGTTGAGGCGCAAACGATGTGGCGCTCGGGCGGCCGCGCTGGCCTATGGGTGATCGTCATCGCCGGTGTCGCGCTGTTCTTCACCGGCGATGTACAGGGCAAGCTGATGTTCGAACAGCAGCCGATGAAAATGGCCTCTGCGGAGTCGCTGTGCAATACCGCAACCGATCCGGACTTCTCGGTGCTGACCATCGGCACGCACAACAATTGCGACAGCGTGACCCACGTGCTCGAGGTGCCCTATGTGTTGCCGTATTTGGCCAAGGGCAAGTTCAGCGACGTCACGCTGGACGGTGTCACCGATCTGCAGCACGCCTACAACGCGAAGTTCGGGCCCGGCGACTACCGACCCAACTTGTTCGTCACCTACTGGTCCTTCCGCGCCATGATCGGCCTGTCGGCCGGTGCGATCCTGCTCTGGTTGGTCGGCCTGTGGCTGACCCGCGGCGGCCGGATCACCGATAAGCGCTGGTACTCGTGGCTGTGCCTGATCGCCATCCCGACTCCGTTCCTGGCCAATAGCGCGGGCTGGGTCTTCACCGAAATGGGCAGGCAGCCCTGGGTTGTCGCGCCGAATCCGACGGGTGACCAGAGCCTGCGGCTGATGGTGCAGCAGGGCGTCTCCGACCATGTCGCAGGCACGGTGATCACCTCGCTCGTCGTGTTCACCCTGCTGTACGGCGCGCTCGCGGTGGTGTGGTTCTACCTGATGCGGCGGTACACGGTCGCCGGAGCCGAAGCGCCCGCGACGACTTCGCCCGGCGGACCAGACGATACG
The DNA here is from genome assembly GCF_040674755.1 of Nocardia sp. NPDC049737. Taxonomy (NCBI): domain Bacteria; kingdom Bacillati; phylum Actinomycetota; class Actinomycetes; order Mycobacteriales; family Nocardiaceae; genus Nocardia; species Nocardia sp. NPDC049737. Next base: position 6,488 of record NZ_JBFANH010000013.1, read on the forward strand.
GGCGGCCGTGATCGGACCGAAGAACCTGCCGTCGAACAGCTTTCGTTCGCCTATTAGGAGCCGATGATGAATTTGCAACAGTTCTGGTTTCTGCTGATCGGCGTCTTGTTCACCGGCTACTTCGTGCTGGAAGGCTTCGACTTCGGAGTAGGCATGCTGATGCCGATCCTCGGCAAGGGCAGCGATACCCGAAGGCGGGTGGTGCTCAATACGATCGGGCCGGTATGGGACGGCAACGAAGTCTGGTTGCTGACTGCGGGCGGTGCGATGTTCGCGGCCTTTCCGGAGTGGTACGCGAGCCTGTTCTCCGGTTTCTATATCGCGCTGCTACTGGTGCTGGTCGCGCTGATCGTGCGGGTCTGCGCCATCGAATATCGCAGCAAGATCGACGATGCGCGGTGGCGGGCCTGGTGTGATGTCGCGATCGGAATCGGTTCCTGGGTACCGGCATTGGCGTGGGGCTGGGTATTCGCGAATGTGGTGCGCGGGGTGCCGCTGAACGAGAAGAAGCACATCACCGGTTCGGTGTGGGATCTGCTCGGGCCGTACGCATTGCTCGGCGGGCTCGCGACCGGATTGCTGTTCGCGCTGCACGGTGCGGTCTTCCTGGTGTTGAAGACCGGCGGTGAAGTACGCGACGATGCGGCGAAGACGGTGCGGTTGCTGCTGATGCCGACCGCGGTGGTGGTCGGGGTGTTCGGGGTGTGGACGCAGTTGGCGTACGGAACCGGATGGACCTGGATTCCGCTGGCGCTGGCGGTGATCGGGCTGCTGCTCGCGGGTGCGGCGAGTTTCGCCGACCGCGACGGGTGGGCGTTCGTCGGCACGGCGGTCACCACCGCGGCGGCGACGGTGCTGCTGTTCGGGTCGCTGTATCCGAATGTGCTGCCGTCCACCATCAGCGACATGTTCAATCTGACCATCGACAATGCCTCCTCCACGCCGTACACGCTGAAGGTGATGAGCTGGGCGGCCTTAATCGTCACGCCCGTGGTGCTCGGCTACCAGGGTTGGACATATTGGGTGTTCCGCAAACGGATTACGGTCGAGCAGATTCCCGCGCCGATCGGCCTGCCGTTGGAAGCCGTCAAGGACTGATCATGGCTCGTCCACCCGTCGACCCCCGGTTGTGGAAGTACGCGCGCTCGACCCGCCGCTATCTGGTGCTGAGTGTGGCACTGTCCGTGGTGATCACCGGTTCGATCGTGGTCACGGCGGTCGCGCTGGCGAAGGTACTGGCCGGGGTCGTCACCGATCCCGGCCGGCGCAGCTTCGGTGTTTGGACATTCGAGTTGGTTGTGCTCGGCGTCGCTATCGGCTGCCGGGTGCTGGCCACCTGGGTGCAGTCGCGGATCGCGCATCGGGCGGGGGCCGAGGTGGTTGCGGAACTGGAAACCGCGGTGCTTGCCGCCGGGGCTCAGCTGCCACCGCGCGAACTCGAAACTCGGCGAACCGAACTGGCGGTTGTCGTGAGTACCGGACTGACGGGGCTGCGGGCGTATCTCACCGGGTATCTGCCCGCGCTGCTCCTCGCTTGCCTGGTTCCGCCGATCGTGTTGGTGGTCATCGGATTTCACGATCCGATCTCCGGTGTGATCGCGGTGGTCACACTGCCGTTGATTCCGGTGTTCATGGTGCTCATCGGACTGCTCACGCAGGGGCGGGCGGAGGCCACGCTCGTCGCCACAACTCGGTTGTCGGATCAACTGCTCGATCTCTTTGCCGGGATGCCGACGTTGCGTGCGTTGGGGCGGGAGGGGAGCGCGGGGCGGACGGGTTCGATGGAACATCGCGTGCGCGCGCTCGGGGATGCGTTGCGGCAGCGCACTATGCGTGCGCTTCGGATCGCGTTCCTGTCGTCGATGGTGCTCGAGATGCTTGCCACGTTGAGCGTCGCATTGATCGCGGTGTCCATCGGTCTGCGGCTGGTGTACGGCGAGATGAGTCTCTATGCCGGCCTGGTGGCGTTGATTCTCGCGCCGGAGGTGTATCTGCCGTTGCGGATGGTGGGGGAGCGGTTTCATGCGGCGCAGGACGGAATGGCGGCTGCCGACAAGGCTTTTGCTGTGCTCGAGTCTCCCGCGGGTATGCAGGTGCAGGCCAAATCGGGTGCCGGTGGTCAGGCGGCTGGCGGGGACACGGGTGCTGGTCGGTCGGTCTCGGACGCTGGTGGGGCCGGTGCCATGGTTGGCGATGCGGGTGCTCTCCGCTCGGGTTCGAGCACGAATGCTGTGGCCGCTGTCGGCTCCCGTCATCGGATTGCCGGCAGCGAGGAGGCTGTGCTGAGCGGGGACGGCGGAGGGGATATCAGCGAACTCGGTTCAACGGCACTGAGTGGCAATCGCGCCGACACGAGGCCTGGAGTCGGCAGAGATGGCCAGGGCCGCATCGAGATATGTGATCTCTCGGTACCGGCCCGGGACGGTTTTGCGCCCGCCGGGCTGACAGCGGAGTTCCGGCCGGGGCTGGTGACGGTGTTGACCGGACCCAACGGGAGCGGTAAATCGACTGCGCTGCAAGCAATTCTAGGTTTGATCAGGCCCGAGCGCGGCGCAGTGAAGGTCGACGGCACAGATGTAGGTGACCTCGATCAGGACGCGTGGTGGTCGCGTGTTGCCTGGCTGCCGCAGCGTCCGGTGTTGGTCCCGGGAACACTGCGCGAGAATCTCGAACTGCTCGGCGCACGCACGCCCGAAACCACCGCCAAGGGCGCGGCCCGCGTACTCGACGAACTCGAAGCCGCCTGCATTGCAACCGGATTCGACACGGTACTCGACGAACTCCCCGACGGCTGGAACACGATCGTCGGCGCGGGCGGCATAGGCCTCTCCCTCGGCCAGCGCCAACGCCTTGCCCTGACCAGAGTGCTCGCCGCCGAGCGCCCCATCCTCCTCCTGGACGAACCAACCGCCCACCTGGACCCCGCAGCCGAAGCGACCGTCCTCGCGGCCCTACAGCAGCGAGCTCGCACCGGTGCCACCGTCATCGTCATAGCCCACCGCTCGACTGTCCTCACTGCCGCCGACCACATAATCCCCATTCACTCCACCGAACCCCAGGCAGTCGCTTCATGAACCGCGCGGGAGACGTTTCGGTGCCGAGGACAATGGCTCGTCGCGGCGGCCGCGCAGCGGTAGCGGATCTGCGGCAGATGTGGGGGCTGCTCGAGTTGTCGCCATGGCGAGTTGCGGTGGCGATCGGTTGGGGCGTGTTGGCGCTGGGCAGCGGGCTCGGGCTGGCGGCGTTGGCGGCGTGGTTGATCGCGCGTGCCTGGGAGATGCCGCCGGTGCTCGATCTGAGCGTTGCTGTTGTCGCGGTGCGGGCGCTGGGTATCTCCCGTGGGTTGTGCCGATATCTGGAACGCCTTGCCACCCATGACGTTGCGCTGCGTGCGATGACGGCCGCTCGGACAACCGTTTACCGGACCCTCGCCCAATCGGACGCCTGGATGCGGCGGGACGCACGAGGCGGCGATATAGACGGAGCGGTCTACACCGGTGGGACATCGATGCACGGACTGTCCAGGCGCAGTGGCGAGGTGACTTCGTTCGGCCCGGAAAATATCTCAGACCGCAGCGTCGACGGGCCGGTCGCCGCGACGGACTCCACGAGCGCGGATGGTGCGGAATCGTTGCGGCGTGGGGACCTGCTGGTTCGAATCGGCAGCGATATCGACGATCTCGGCGCTGTGGTGGTGCGTGTGTTCGTACCGATCGCCGTCGCGATTGTGCTGGCGCTGGCCGCAGTCGGACTCATGGCTACCATTTCGGTTGGGGCGGCGGCCATTCTGGCGGTATCACTCGGTATTGCCGGAATCGTTGCACCGTGGCTGTCGGGGTGGGCCGCCCGTGCGGCCGAGCGTGCGGTGCGCGCCGACCGCGCCGAATTCACCGCGCAAGCACTCACGGTCCTCGACCACGCGGCTGAACTCCGCGTCGCGGGCAAGCTGGATGCCGCGCTGGCGGCCGCCGACCGCGCCGGACAACGTGCGGTCGCCGCGGAGGATTCCGCGGCCGCACGCAGCGCCTGGGCCGCCGCGGCGACGCCCCTCTCGATCGGCGTCAGCGTCCTCGGGGCCCTCCTGATCGGCATAGCCGGCTATGGCGCCAACCCGCCGGCAATGACCCCCATGGCCCTAACCATTCTCGTCCTGCTTCCCCTCTCGGCCTTCGAAGCAGTCGCCCCACTCCCCGCCGCCGCCCAGGCCCTGACCACCGCCCGCGCCGCCCTCCACCGCCTACCCCTGCTCGAGATAGCCACGCGAAACCCGATGGCACAGCAGCACTCGCGGACTTCCGGTCGTGTCGATGCAGTCATCCGCGGCGGGCCAGGTCTATTGCCGGCCAGTGCGACCGGCTGCACGGAGGGCAGCGGGTGTGGCATCGCTGGCTCATCTCCGGAGGGCCTAACGTGGGCTTCCGATCGCCCAGGTGTCGATGCCGACATCCGCGACGCACGAAATCTATTGCCGGTCAACCTCCCCGAGCGTCCGGCAGGAAAGCGGATTGCGGTCGTCGGACCGAGCGGGGCGGGTAAGACCACGTTGCTCATGGCGTGGGCGGGGCTGTTCAGTACGCCCGCACCCGGCGTGACGTTCTTTGCCGAGGATGCGCACATCTTCGGCACATCCGTGCTCGAGAACCTGCGTGTCGCGCGTGGCGATCTCACTGCCGAGGCGGCCGAGAAGGCCTTGTGCGTGGTCGGTCTCGGGAGTTGGCTGGAATCGCTACCGGATGGTGTGCACACCGATCTGGTAGGGGGTGCGGCGGCGGTTTCGGGTGGGCAGCGGCGGCGGATTCTGCTCGCCCGGGCGCTCCTTTCGCCCGCGCGGGTGCTGCTGCTCGATGAGCCGACCGAACATCTCGAGGCCGAGGCGGGCGCCCGATTGCTACGCGAGCTGCTCGATGTCGACAGCGGTCTGGTCGGACCCGACCGAATTGTGGTTGTCGTCACACATCAGCTGCCAGCCGATCACCGCGCCGAAGTGGTGCTGCAAATCGATGCATCAGGCCAGGTCACGACCATTGGCGAAGTCGAGGAGCACACCGGTTCAGCGCCCCGCGAAATTCCGTTGCCGACCTACTGACGACTGACTAGATTCGTTTGTACACAAGGAAGGAGGTGGTTCGAAGAATGTATGTTCATAGGACTTGTGAGGTGGCTGTCCGCTAGCGCCACCGCTGCAACGGATTCCGTTCGCGCGAGTGCTGAGCGAATTCCAGGCAGCCACCCGGCCCCCGAGCTACCGGTCTAGTCCGACCGGGACCCATGCAGGCTTCACCGCCGGCAGGGTACGGCTCGGGGGTCGTTCCTTTTTCGGCACAATTCCCTCGGACGGTAGAGTCCGGCGACCGGGTTCGACACGAGGGGTAGCCGATGCCATCGGAGGGTCTTGCGGCAGTGGTTGGACGCCGCATCAGGGCGGTTCGCCGCATGTTCTACGTACAGGGCAGTGATGTGGACCGCACCGAAGGCCCCATCGAATTGACCTTCGATGACGGTTCGGTGCTGCTGCTGGATGCCGGCACCGACGGCGAGGAACTCCTTGTCGCATCGACCCCGTGGCGCGACCCGTTCGCCGGTCTCACCGAACCCGAATACATCGAATACGTCGCCGAATCCGGCAAATACACCGCCTTCGACGTCGGCTCCGAATCCCCGTACTCACACCTGATCGGCTCCCACATCGCCGGCGTCTCCGAATCCCGCCTGCACGACGACCGCCTCCGCGCCGCCGTCCTCGAAGTGAACGGCGCCAAACTCGCTATCGAAACCCTCGCCGACGAACTCCTCGTCACCTGGCACCCAACCTGATTCGACCGCACACACTGGCCCTGCCGGGCACCCTGTACAGCCGGTGTGAGCCGACACGGGAGCGCGTGCATCACAGCGGATCGGGGCAGTTGCGTGCCGGTGAAGTTCCACCCCGATAGGCGCTATGGTGAGGCGATGACCGTTGAGCCGTTGCCCGACTGGGTGATCCCGCCTGCCGGTGGATTTACGGTCGAGAACTTCTTGGCGTTGCGCGGCCTTCCCAAGCACACCGAGTTGATCGATGGGGGTCTGGTCTTCGCGAGTCCGCAGGAAAAGTGGCACAGTCGAGTCGTCTCACTTTTCCACCGGGAACTGGACCTACAGGCACCGTCGCACCTGCGGGCTGATCGAGAGATGGCGGTGCGCCTCGGTAACCGTCAGATGCCGGAGCCGGACGTCCTCGTTGTTACCGCGGAGGCGTATCGACGTGAGAACCCATCGAACTACTACTTCGCCGAGGATCTTGTGCTTGCGGTGGCGGCTGTGTCCCCGGACTCCGAGGAGCGCGACCGTGAGACCAAGCCGGGCAAATACGCCAAGGCGGGGGTTCCGCGTTACTGGCGGATCGAGCGGCAAGCCGCAGATGTCGCTGTCTATGTCTACGAACTCGACCCCGCCACAGCGACTTACGGTCTGGTCGGCATATTCCACGACCGCCTGAAAATCAGCGTCCCGTTCCCGATCGACATCGACCTGACGTCGATCGGGCAGCGCGGCTAACCGATGTAGCGCTGCAAACGGGCCGACAGGCGGGGTTCGAGGGGACCGTCGGCCACGACGCGCTCCTCGACGTAGGCCAGGTCACCACCTTCGACGATGCCGTACAACCGTTTGGCTCCGCCGACGACGATGCCGGATTGGCTGCGGATGACGACATCGGTGGCCAATTCCCAGGAGGATTGGGTCAGCGCGGTGCCGTAGAAGAGTTCGACGATGCCGGTGCTGTGGGTCAGCAGCAGTTCGATGACCTCGTCATCACCGTCGATGCCGACCCGCCAGAAGCCGCTCTCGCGCAGGTCGGGGCCGCCGTAGGAGCCGTCGGATGCGATGACCCAGGAACGCGAGTCCCAGGCCAGGTAATCGCCACCGTCGTGAGAGACGATGATCTGCTGGCCGAAGCGGTAGTCGCCGCGAGCAGGATCGTTGCCTTCACCCTCACCGCGCCACACACCGACCATCGGCAGCAGCGCAAGCATCGATGAACTCAGATCCGGACCGAGCCGCAGATTCGCGGTGTCCTCGGGCAGCGGCAGATCCGGTAGCACCGGAATATTGCGCGCACCAGTCCATTTCGCCCGTTCGGCCGCCTCGGCCACGGCCTCGTCGCCACTGCGGCGCGGGGCCGACTCGGCCGGGCCGTTGCCGTTCAGTTGTTCACTCGCTCGCTCGGCCGGGTTGGAACCTTCGCTCGCGAGTTCACTCATGATTCGGTGAACAACCGGTAGAAGACGTACAGGCCGAACCAGCCGATCAGAACGGCCACGGCCACCAGCAGAATCTCGAAGAAGAGGACCACAACTGGAGTCTAACGAGTTACGTCCGGCCCAGCACAACGGCCCCGTTGCTTCCCAGTTACCGGGAAACGACGGGGCCGTCGGCGCAATTACTTACTTGGCGACTGCCACATCCACGGCGTGGATGCCGGCACCCTCCGGACGAACCTCGGCCGAGCCGTTGCCCGAGGCGGACAACGCCCGCACGGTCCACGCTCCCGGCGCCGCGAAGAAGCGGAAATCACCGGTGCCCGAGGCCACGACCTCGGCGGTGAAGTCACCGTTGCCGTCGAGCAGGCGCACGAACGCGCCGCCGACGGGCTGGCCGTCGGTGCTCAGAACACGGCCGGTGATGACCGTTTCCTTCTCGACATCGACTCCGGCCGGAATGGCCTGTCCCTGGGTAGGCGCTGCGCACATGTGATTACTCTCCCAATTCGATCGGTGCACCGACGAGCGAGCCGTATTCGGTCCAGCTGCCGTCGTAGTTCTTGACATTCTGGTGGCCCAGCAGCTCCTGCAGCACGAACCAGGTGTGCGAGGAACGCTCACCGATGCGGCAGTAGGCGATGGTGTCCTTGGATCCGTCCAGTCCGGCCTCGCCGTAGATCTCGGTCAGCTCGGCATCGGACTTGAAGGTGCCGTCCTCGTTCGCGGCCTTGCTCCACGGCACGTTGATGGCGCCGGGGATATGGCCGGGGCGCTGGCTCTGCTCCTGCGGCAGATGGGCCGGAGCCAGGATCTTGCCGGAGAACTCGTCAGGGGAGCGCACGTCGACCAGGTTCTTGGCGCCGATGGCGGCGATGACCTCGTCGCGGAATGCGCGGATGGTCAGGTCGGGGGCGGCGGCCTTGTACTGGGTGGCCGGGCGGTTCACGGCGTCGCGGGACAGCGGACGACCGTCGAGCTCCCACTTCTTGCGGCCGCCGTCGAGCAGCTTGACGTTGTTGTGGCCGTACAGCTTGAAGTACCAGTAGGCGTACGCGGCGAACCAGTTGTTGTTGCCGCCGTAGAGCACGACCTCGTCGTCGTTCGAGATGCCGCGCGCCGAGAGCAGATCGGAGAACTGCTCCTGGTTCACGAAGTCCCGACGAACCTGATCCTGCAGGTCCTTCTTCCAGTCGAGCCGAACGGCACCCTCGATGTGGCCGCCGTCGTAGGCGGAGGTGTCCTCATCGACCTCGACGAAGACGACGCCGGGGGCGTTGAGGTTCTCTTCGGCCCAGTCAACGGAGACCAGGACATCGGAGCGAGCCATGTTGTTCCTTTCGGGGTGGTGACTTGCAGTGTCAGTTCGCCGGGGACCCAGCGGTGTTCGTGTCAGGCCCGGAGGCGGTAGCTTGCGTGACCACGGAGGGCCCGCGAACACCGCCCATCGGCCCTGCCCGGCGGAGTCGGGCTACCAGCGGATAGATCTGGCAACCCAGGCAGATCCCGAACGCCGCGTTCAAGAACGCCGCGAACAGGGCGAAGCCGGCGAACACCGCGCCGACGACGGTAGAGCCGACCAGGAAACCCAGCAGGCTGACGGCACTGAAGACCAGGCCGAGTAGTTGGGCGAACCGCAGCGGGGCCACGGGTTCGGTTTCGAGGGTCGGACCGAGGCGCGGCGCGACGAACGCGGCGAAGATCCGGCCGTAGGGATGCCGACGCGGACCGTAGGCCGCGCCGATCGCGAACACCACCGCCTGGGCGGCGATGAGCACTGCGGCGACCGGTGTCGAAACTGCTGCGGCGAGCACGACAAGAACGAGCACGCCGGTGGTGACCCACGCGGCGAAGCGTGGACCGCGCACATCTACGACGGCGGGAATTCCGGTCTCAACGGTTGTGTTTCGGGAATTTGTGGACATTGTGCGTACTCCTGCGCTGAATTTCGCTGTTGGCGGGAAAAATGCCAGTTCGCCGGGGGATCCAGAGATCACTCGCACGACGGACGCAGGTCGGCATCAGGAATTCTGAGGGAGCCGACCGCTCAGCCACACAGGCAGCAACAACCACCGAGGCGACACAGGTCAACTGTGCGGCGTCGGGTGAGCATCAGCTCGTGGTTGGCTTGCACGCAGAGGAGTTTACCTGGTTCTGCCGGAGAATTGGACCCGGGGTACGTCACAGTTGCTATGAACCCTTGTCACGCCCTGTTTTTCCACCGTCAGCGGCGATCCACCGGAAGAGTTACCCCACAGTCAGCGGCTCGAGCGCGGTGCGCAGGTCCGCGGACTTGGGAACGCCGGAGATACGGAATCGTTCCCGCCCTTCGATATCGAAGACGAAGGTGGTCGGCAGCGAGAGCACGTTCAGTTCCTTGGCCAGCGCGGGCTCGGCATCGATATCGACCTCGATATCCAGCGGCGGGCGCGGCGATCCGGACAATTCCTCGGTCACTCCGGCGACGACCCGGCGCACCGCGGCGCACGGTCCGCACCAGTCGGCAGAGAAGTGCAGCACCGCCGGGCCCGAGTTGTCGGCGCCGACCGATGCCAGCAGATCGGTGCGCGCCGACTCGTCCTGAGTCTCGGTGCCGCTCGCGCGCAGCGTGCCGTTGCGGCGCTGCAGCACCACCCCGACCGCCACCGTGGCGAGCAGCACCACCAGCAGGATTGTGATTTCAATCATGGTCGCCGCAATCTGTCCAGGTCGATGGTCACGTTCTCGGCCTTGGCGTCGATGACGATCTGGCCGCCCTGTGCCGAGACCTTCGTCGGCCGCAGCCCGAACGGCAGTTCGTTCGTATCGATTGTCCGGGTGAACTGCTCGAGCACCTTGGGGCGCTCGGTATCGGTGACGACCGCGGTCGTCGTTGCATCACCCGTACCACGGTAGATGCTGGTCGCGATGATCTTGACCTGATCGCCGTCGACCACGAGATCTGCCGTCACACTCACATTGTCACCGCCGAGCTGTGCACCCGGCTTGCTCGGCGCCCTGCCGGGCATGGTGCCGGTGAGCAGGAGTTGCCCGCCGGTGGTCATACCGGACCCGCCCGATCCGCCCGTGCCGTCGGATTTATTCCCCGGGGCTGAATGTACTTGCAGGTCAGGGATTTTGAACAGCTTGCCGAGTTCGGTCGGCTCGAGCCGCATCTGCCCCTCGACCCGATCCACCGGAACCGCGCGCACGTTCCCGTCGGTGAGGTCGCCGATGGAAAGGTGGGCTCCGGTCAACGTCGCGCCGATCGAGATTTCGCCGGGGATATCGGGTCGCATGACGCGCGCGCGGATATCGACGGTCTGGTAGCGGCCGTCGAGCGCCTGGGTGAGAAAGGGGAACCCAAAGATGACCACGTCGGGATCCGCGGTGAGGTCGGCGCCAACACGCAGGGCACGCGACACGCGGTACTCGGAGTAGGCGGCGGCGCCGAAATCGATGACTACCGCCAGTGCCGCGAGGCACAGCAGCCCGATGATCAGCTTGCGCATGCGGGCAACACTACTTGGCGGTGCGTTTCGGGTATCGCACGTCTCTGTCGAGGTGCCACACTAACCCCGGATGGCGAGGTCATCGGTGTTCACGCGCTAATCTTGCATCCGATTACCTGTGATCAGCGACGTGGCCCCGGCGGTGTGGCTGTTGTCCGGAGCTACTAGATGGGAGGAGGGCTTGTGGAGCTGCTCCTGCTGACCTCCGACCCCAACCCTGAGTCGGTACTGCCCGCACTGTCGCTGCTGGCGCACAATGTGCGCCCGGCGCCGACCGAGGTGGCGTCCCTGCTCGAGGCGGGGACCGCGGATGTCGCGCTCGTCGATGCGCGCACCGACCTGGCCGCGGCCCGCGGCCTGTGCCGACTACTCGGCAGCACCGGCTCGTCGGTGCCGGTGGTCGCCGTGCTGACCGAGGGCGGACTGGTCGCGGTCAATGCCGACTGGGGCCTGGACGACATTCTGCTGCCCGGTACCGGACCGGCCGAACTGGACGCCCGGCTGCGCCTGCTGGTCGGCCGCAACGGCGGTGTCGCGAGCCCGGAGAACACCGGCAAGATCACCCTCGGTGAATTGGTGATCGATGAGGGCACCTATACCGCCCGGCTGCGCGGTCGCCCGCTGGATCTCACCTACAAGGAATTCGAACTTCTCAAATACCTCGCACAGCACGCGGGCCGGGTCTTCACCCGGGCCCAGCTGCTGCAGGAGGTCTGGGGCTACGACTTCTTCGGTGGCACCCGCACCGTCGACGTGCACGTGCGACGCCTGCGCGCCAAGCTCGGCAGCGAGTACGAATCGCTGATCGGCACCGTCCGCAATGTCGGCTACAAGGCCGTCCGACCCGCGCGCACCACCAAGGGCGATCACGTCACGTTCCACGAGGACGAATCGGCCGAGGGCACCGACGACTCCCCGCCTGTCACCGTCAACGGTTCCGTGCCGTAGCAGCTCGGGATCGAGTGGAATCCATGGCGGCATTCGAGCCCGAGAAGCCGCCGCCGGATCCACCTGATCTTGATCCGAAGGAATGGTGCGCGGGATTCGCGCGTTCGTCGCGGTGATGGGATCGACGAGGGAGACGCTCATGGGTGAGACAACGCTGCGCTGGAGCGCGGGCCTCGATGCCGAGCCGGCGCGGGCGGTGCGTGCACTGCTCGAGCGAGCCGGCGCGGCGGACGGTGTCGCACCGGTGTCCGAGCAGGCCGTACTCGCGCTGTCCGCGACCGATTCCGCAGCCGAACATCTGGTCGCGGTGCGTGACGGTGTCGTAGCCGGATACGCGAATCTCGTTCCCGCACATGGCGAACACCCCGCAATGGCGGAGGTTGCCGTCGATCCCGCTGCTCGCGGCCACGGTATCGGTGCGGAATTGGTCTCGGCCGCACTGGCGAAGGGCGGATCGGGTGCTCGGGTGTGGGCACACGGAAATAAGCCTGCCGCGCAGGCGCTCGCAACCCGACTCGGACTGCGCGTCGCACGGGAGTTGTGGCAGATGCGGCGGGCGCTGGCAACGCCGGAGCTACCGGAGTTGGTCGTTCCGGAAGGTATCGTGCTGCGGACCTACGAAGGCACCGCCGACGATGCCGAACTGTTGCGTGTCAATAACGTCGCCTTCGCCTGGCATCCGGAACAGGGCGGCTGGACCCAGCGCGATATCACGGTTCGGCACGAGGAGTCCTGGTTCGACCCGAAGGGGCTGTTCATCGCTGTGGATCCGGCCGATCCGGACCGCATACTCGGATTCCACTGGACCAAGGTGCATTACGAGAACAACCCACCGGTCGGCGAGGTCTACGTGGTCGGCATTGATTCGGCCGCGCAGGGGCGGGGACTCGGCCGCCTGCTGACCCTCGCGGGCCTGCGCTACCTGCGCGAACGTGGCCTGCCGGAGGTTCTGCTCTACACCGAGGCCGACAACACCGCGGCCGTGCGCACCTACACGCGACTCGGCTTCGAACGGTCACATGTCGATGTCGCGTATTCGGCCGCTGACTGAATAGCAAGCGGACCGCCGGGGTTGCTCGAGTAACACTGGGGCAAATGTCACACATAACGGGAGCAATCGCGCCGGGCTGTTCACCCTCCGTTCACCCAGCCTGGTCCAAATGTCAACCGAGCGACCTTACGTTACATAAGGGCGGCACCGTTGCCGCCTGGTGCGCAAGTTCCCCGCGAACGGCACCACGAAACCCGCCCGGGCCGGTGAGGGACCGGGCGTGTCGAACGCGATTCCCGGAGGAACAAGTGAACTTCAAGCGCAGCAGCGCCCTGATCGGTGTGCTGGCCGCCGTCGCCATGCCCCTGGCCGCCTGTGGCAGTGACGACAACACCTCTGCCACCGGCGATTCCGCTGCCAAGGTCGATGTCGCCTGTGGCGGTAAGAAGGCCCTCAAGGCCAGTGGTTCCTCGGCCCAGAAGAACGCCATGGACCGCTTCGTCGCCGCCTACGAGGCCAACTGCAGCGGCTCTACGCTGAACTACACCTCCAGTGGTTCCGGCGCCGGCGTCAACGAATTCCTCGGCGGCCAGACCGATTTCGCCGGTTCGGACTCGCCGCTGAGCGACAAGAAGGGTGAACCCGCCAAGGCACAGGAGCGCTGCGGCGCCCCGGCATGGAACCTGCCGACCGTCTTCGGCCCGATCGCCATCACCTACAACATCGACGGCGTGAGCGATCTGGTGCTCGACGGCCCGACCGCTGCCAAGGTGTTCAACGGCACCATCGCCACCTGGGATGCCCCGGAGATCAAGGCGCTGAACCCGAGCGCCAAGCTGCCCTCGGACAAGATCTCGGTGATCTTCCGCAGCGATGAGTCGGGCACCACCGACAACTTCCAGCTCTACCTCGACGCCGCCGCCGACGGCGCGTGGGGCAAGGGCGCGGGCAAGACCTTCAACGGCGGTGTCGGTGAGGGTGCCAAGGGCAACGAGGGCACCTCGGCCGCCATCAAGAGCACCAAGAACTCGATCACCTACAACGAGTGGTCCTTCGCCAAGGCGCAGAACCTGTCCATCGCGCAGGTCGTTACGTCGGCCTCCAAGGACCCGGTCAAGCTGACCCCGGAGTCCGCGGCCAAGGCCGTCGACAGCGTGAAGATCAAGGGTGAGGGCAACGACCTGGTGCTCGACACCTCGTCGTTCTACAAGCCCACCGCGGCCGGCGCATACCCGATCATCCTGCCGACCTACGAGATCGTCTGCTCGAAGTACGCCGACGCCGATACCGCCAAGGCGGTCAAGGCATTCCTGACTTCGGCCGTCAACAATGGCCAGAAGGGTCTGGACACCGCGGGCTACGTCGCGATCCCGGACAAGTTCAAGACCAAGCTGACCACCGCGATCAACGCCATTTCCTGATAGCTGCCACGCCATGACCGTGCACCCTGAGGTGACCGCCGCGGGCCAGTCGGACTCGACTGGCCCGCGGGCGGCTGGAGATACTGCCCCTATGTCGAGTGAACCGAGCACCGAACCGGCCTCACCGAAGGCCCGCCCCGGCCACAACCAGCGGGCCGAGGTCATCTTCCGGTCGCTTGCCACCGCGGCCGGTGCGACGGTCGTTGCGGCCATCGCACTGATCGCGCTATTCCTGCTGATCCGTGCGTGGCCCTCGATCATGGCGAACGAGGCGAACTTCTTCACCAGTAGCGAGTTCAACACCACCAGTGCCGATCACCTGCGCTTCGGCATCCGGGACCTGCTCATGGTCACGGTGCTGAGCTCGATACTCGCGCTGGTGATCGCGGTGCCCATCGGTGTGGGCATCGCACTGTTCCTGACCCACTATTCGCCGAAGTCGATGGCGCGTCCCTTCGCGATGCTCGTCGATCTGCTCGCGGCGGTGCCGTCGATCGTGTTCGGTCTCTGGGGCTTCCTGGTACTCGCGCCGCGGATCGAACCGGTCGAGACCTTCTTGAACGACAAGCTCGGCTGGTTCTTTCTGTTTTCCGACGGCAATGTGTCGATCTCCGGCGGCGGCACGATCTTCACCGCGGGCGTGGTGCTGGCGGTGATGATCCTGCCGATCATCACCTCGGTTTCCCGCGAGGTCTTCAACCTGACGCCCGTCTCGCATATCGAGGCAGCGCAGGCACTCGGCGCGACCAAATGGGAGATGGTCCGGATGACGGTGCTGCCATACGGCCGCAGCGGTGTGATCGCCGGTTCCATGCTCGGCCTGGGCCGCGCGCTCGGTGAGACGATCGCGGTATTGGTCATCCTGCGCACCTCGGCACAGGCCGGTCACTGGTCGCTGTTCGACGGCGGCTACACCTTCGCCTCCAAAATCGCCGCCGCCGCTTCGGAATTCAGTCAGCCGCTGCCGACCGGCGCCTACATCGCGGCCGGCTTCGTGCTGTTCGCGCTGACCTTCATCGTCAACGCGCTGGCGCGGCTCGTGTCCGGTGGAAGGGTGAACGGGTAATGACCACCACGACGACTTTCGACAAGCCGGTCAAGGCGCCCACTTTCCGGCATGTGAGCACGGCCCGCCGAGTCAAGAACAGCCTCGCGACCGGAGTGGTCTGGGCGTGCTTCGCCATCGCGCTCGTGCCACTGATCTGGGTGCTGTTCATGGTGGTGTCGAAGGGCCTCGAGTCCGTCGTCTCGCCGGACTGGTGGCAGAAATCGCAGAAGGGCATCCTGCCGGACCAGTCCGGTGGCGGTGTGTACCACGCGATCTACGGCACGATCGTGCAGACTCTCGTCGCCGCCGTCCTCGCGGTGCCGCTGGGCATCATGGCCGCGGTGTACCTGGTCGAATACGGGCGTGGCGTGCTGGCCAAGGTCACCACCTTCATGGTCGACATCCTCGCTGGTGTCCCGTCGATCGTCGCGGCGCTGTTCATCTTCGCGCTGTGGATCGCGACCATGGGCTTCCCACAGAGTTCGCTTGCGGTATCGCTGGCGCTGGTTCTGCTCATGCTCCCGGTGGTGATTCGCAGCACCGAGGAAATGCTGAAACTGGTTCCCGACGAGCTGCGCGAGGCGTCCTACGCGCTCGGAATTCCCAAGTGGAAGACCATCGTTCGGATCGTGGTGCCGACCGCGGCGCCCGGCATGATCAGCGGCATCCTGCTCTCGCTCGCCCGGGTCATGGGTGAGACCGCGCCGGTGCTGGTGCTTGTCGGCTACAGCAAGTCGATCAATACCAACCTGTTCGACGGCAATATGGCGTCGTTGCCGCTGCTGATCTACCAGGAGTTGGCGAACCCGGAACCGGCCGGCCGAGCCCGGGTGTGGGGCGCGGCATTGACACTGATCCTGCTGATCGCCCTGCTGTACGCGGCGGCCGCGGTCGTCAACAAGCTGCTCACGCGGAACCGATAGAAGCGAACGGAAAAATGGCCAAGCGGATCGATGTCAAAGACCTGAATATCTACTACGGCAAATTCCATGCGGTTGCCGATGTCAAGCTGTCGGTACTGCCGCGCAGCGTGACCGCCTTCATCGGCCCGTCGGGTTGCGGTAAGTCCACCGTGCTGCGTTCGCTCAACCGGATGCACGAGGTGACCCCGAGTGCCCGCGTCGATGGCGCGGTGCTGCTGGACGGCGAGGACATCTACGGCTCCACCGTCGATCCGGTCGGCGTGCGCCGCACCATCGGCATGGTGTTCCAGCGTCCGAATCCGTTCCCCACCATGTCGATTCGCGACAATGTGGTGGCCGGACTGAAGCTGCAGGGTGTGCGCAACAAGAAGGAGCTCGACGAGGTCGCCGAGCGTTCGTTGCGCGGCGCCAACCTGTGGAACGAGGTCAAAGACCGGCTGGACAAGCCGGGCGGTGGCCTCTCCGGCGGTCAGCAGCAGCGTCTGTGCATCGCGCGCGCCATCGCGGTATCGCCGGATGTGCTGCTGATGGACGAGCCGTGTTCGGCACTGGACCCGATCTCCACCTTGGCGATCGAGGACCTGATCACCGAGCTGAAGAAGGAATTCACCATCGTCATCGTCACGCACAATATGCAGCAGGCCGCGCGCGTGAGTGACCAGACCGGCTTCTTCAACCTGGAGGCGCAGGGCAAGCCGGGCAAGCTGATCGAGATCGACGATACCGAGAAGATCTTCTCCAACCCGGGGCAGAAGGCGACGGAGGACTACATCTCCGGTCGCTTCGGATAAGCGGCAAACCAAAAGGCCCGCACTAAGGTGCGGGCCTTTTGCTATGTCGGACACCGCTATTCGTGGCCGCCGGGGCGCGTGACCGAGCCCCGGCGCGCCGGTGCGTGCCGTGTTTCGTTGTCCGGCAGGGTAACTCGACTACAGCTCGACGTCGGGATCCGGCGGCAGCTCACCGGTTACCAGGAAGATCACCCGGCGGCCGATCTCCACGGCATGGTCGGCGAAGCGCTCGTAGTAGCGGCCGAGCAGCGTGACATCGACGGCCGCGGCGACGCCGTACTTCCAGTCGCGATCCATCAGCAACGTGAACAGGTGACGGTGCAGATCGTCCATTGCCTCGTCGTCATCGTTGAGCTGCGCGGCGCGCTCCGGATCGCGGGACTCGAGCACCTCCCTGGCGCCGGCACCCATATTCACCGCTACTCGGCCCATTTCCGCGAAGTAGCCATTCACCGCCTCGGGTAGCGCGTGGTTGGGGTGGCGCCGCCGGGTCACCTTGGCCACGTGCAGCGCCAGCGCGCCCATCCGGTTGACGTCCTGGACGATCTGGATCGCGCTCACCACCTGCCGCAGGTCGCCCGCCACCGGCGCCTGCAGCGCAAGCAGGGCAAACGCCTTCTCCTCGGCATCGGTGATCATTTCGGCGATCCGGTCGCCCTCGCCGATCACCGCTTCAGCCAGAGTGAGATCGGCCTGGAGCAGAGACTGGGTGGCCCGTTCCATCGCCGAACCCGCCAGACCGGCCATCTCGCCCAGCAGGTGGGCAAGGTCGGCCATTTGCTCGTTGTAGATGACACGCATGAAAAGAGACATTAGTGCCAGGTGCTGACCTAGTCACCAACACTGGGTTAATGGGCGGTGCCGAACGTTAGCGAGAACGTTGCCCCAGCTCACGGCCTTCCCTACTTGCAGGTTTCGTCCGCGGCGTTGACGTGCTCCAGGTCCGAGGGCAGTGTGACCGGTTCCGCACTCGCCACGGTGACCGAGACGTTCGAGATCGAATCGCCGACCGGTGTGGGAGTGCGAATGGTCGGGTTATCGGCACCGATCACGACCTCGATGATGCCACCGAGACTGTTCGACTGCTCCATCGACGCTCCGGGCAGCGAACTAGCCACCGTGGCCGCCTCGGCCTCATGGCCGGGCGCGAAGCGCACCTTGGTGGCGACCTCGGTATTCCCGCCCGAGTAATTGCCTGTGTTGTAGATCTGGAAGCCCTGATTGCCGAGCTTGGTCGCCGCCTTGTTGGCCGCGCCGGGTGTGTCCGAACCATTGGAGACCAGCAGCGATACCGAACTCGGATCGACCGCGGTCAGCTTCGGTGGCGCCGGCTGGGACGACGGGATCGAACCGGGGGCCGGGGTCGACTTCTTCTCGCCGGGCAGCGGCTGGTCATCGATGACGGCGCGGAAGATCGCTTTGATATCCGAATCGCGCGGGATCTCGTTGCCGTAGGAGGTGGTGCCCGCGGTCGGGATGGTCAAGAAGGTGACCGCGCCCGCGTCGACCTTCTGCAGCGAGCGGCCCAGGGTCAGCAGGTCGGTCGGTTGCACCTTGTCGACGAAGGTGTGGCTGGTGAACGCGGAGATGAAGCCGTTCAACTTGCCGGGATCGAAGAGCACCCGGCTCGACAGCGCACCGCGCAGCAGCGAGGCCAGGAAGCGCTGCTGCCGGTTGATCCGGTCGTAGTCGCTGCGTTCCTCGCCGTAGACGTGCCTGGCGCGCACATAGTTGAGTGCGGTCTCACCATTGATGTGCTGGTGGCCCGGATTCTCCAGCACGGTGCCGAGAATGCCATCGATGATCGGCTTCGGTGTACAGACATCGACGCCGCCGACCTGATCGACCATTGCCTCGAATCCGGCGAAGTCGATGCCGATGAAGTGTCCGATGCTCAGACCCGTCATCTTGCGGATCACATTGACCAGACATTTCGGTCCGGCGAGCGCGTACACGGCATTGAGCTTGTCGCCCATGGCCGCGGGGAAGACCTCGTTGGTGTACTCGGCCTTGTCGTTGTCCCAGCCGTTGCACTGCGGACGGCTGACATCGAGGTCGCGGGGGAACGAGACCACCACGACGCGCGAGCGGTTCTTGGGGATGTTCACCAGCATGACGGTGTCGGCGCGGGAGCCCTCGGCATCGTCCAGGGTGCCGGCGCCGACCTGGCCGTTGACGCCCGCACGAGTGTCGGTGCCGACGAGGAGGAAATTCTCGTCGCCGAGTTGGGCGCCGGAGTCGAGGACGTCTTCGGGATGGTCGTCGAGTGCGGAGACCTGAGTGAAGCCATTGGCGGTCGAGCGTAGATAGCTCCAGCCGCCGCCGGTGACCAGCAGGGCGACCACCGCACAGATTGTCAGGCTGGCGCGTCCAGCAACCTGCAGCCGCTTATTGCGGCGTTGTTTACTCGCGGCGAGCCGGGACAGGCCGACGCGGGTGGATGCGGTTGCGGTTGTCGGCTCATCCGGATCGGTGGTCGGCCAGCCGATGGTGCGCTTCTTGGGGCGCGGGGTTTCCTCGACCGGGGGGATTACGTCGGTGACGACTTCAGGGGGTTCTTTCCCGGAAATTGTCGATGCGCGGCGTTTCCCGGTGCGTGCGGTTGTCGGGGTGCCCGCGATGTCGTCGACGACCGCGGAGGCCGCCGAACGGCGGGTGGCGTCGGCCTTGGCGGCTGGAGTGGCCGTCGTACGGGGTGCGTCGGTTTTGCGGGCGGCTGGGGTGCTCGAGGTACGGGGTGCGTCGGTTTTGCGGGCGGCCGGGTTGCTCGACGTGCGGGGTGCGTCGGTTTTGCGGGCGGCCGGGTTGCCCGACGTGCGAGGTGCCCCGTCGTTGCGTCCGGTGGGCATGGCCGATGTACGCGGTGCGTCGGCTTTGCGTCCGGCTGGCGTGGCCGAGGTGCGAGGCGCGTCGCCGTTACGTCCGGAAGGCATGGCGGAGGTCCGGGGCGGTGCGTCCGCTTGGCGCGCCGCTGGAGCGCTCGATTTGCGCGGCGGGGTGTCGGCTTGGCGTGCGGAGGCTTCGGGCGGCTGCGGGGCAGCCCGGTTCGCATGCGTGGGCGGTGCGTCCGGTGGCGTGGACCGACGTCTGCGCCCGCTGCGTTCGTTGTCGACCTTCTGGACCAGGTCCTGAACCGTCAGCGGTGCCGAGCCGGAATCAGGATCGTTATGTCGGGCTCTGCGTGAGGACCGTGCACCGTCGCGTTCGGTGTAATCCGCCGTGGGATAGCGCTCCCACGGGGCGCGACCTCCGGGCCGTGGCGACTGCCCGTGCCGATCGTCACCCACCAACGAACCTCGCTTTTCGTCTCCGCTGCCGTTTCGGCCGCTTTCGACCGGCATGACCGATTCCGCCAATGATAACGATTCCGCCACGGCGAGCCAGCCCAGTGCGAAATCGGCGAGCCGAGGTTGTGTCGCACATCTGGATGTGTGCTGGTCGGAGGGTTTCTGACGATCGGATGACAGTGCGAATGCACGTACAGATCGCCTGCGGGTCGCTCGAAACGATCAACCGCCGCTGTGCATCAGATCCGCACCCGCGGGGACGGCCGGATCATCGGGATCGTCGAGCCAGCCGTGCGGTAGCGCCACCTTGCCCGGCGAACCCTGGCGCCCGCGCGGGCCCTCGGCGTCACGGGGGAAGGGCGCCTTCGGGTCGAGTTCGCCGATGAGGTCCTGCAATTGGGTGAGGCTCGACACGGTGGCGAACGAGCGGCGCAGGTCCGCGCCGACCGGGAAGCCCATCAGATACCAGGCCATATGTTTGCGCAGATCGCGCATGGCCTTGTCCTCGCCCAGGTGTTCGGCGAGCAGGGCGCCGTGCCGGTACAGCACCTCGCCGACGCGTCCGAGATTCGGTGCCTCGGGCAGCGCCTCGCCCCGCAGTGCCGCCTGCAATTCGGCGAACAGCCACGGGCGGCCGAGGCAGCCGCGCCCGACAACGACTCCGTCGCAACCGGTTTCGTCCATCATCCGAACCGCGTCGGCCGCCGAGAAGATATCGCCGTTGCCGAGCACCGGGATCGTCGTGACGGCCTCCTTGAGCCGGGCGATCGCCGTCCAGTCGGCCTGGCCCGAATACCGCTGTGCGGCGGTGCGGGCGTGCAATGCGACGGCCTTGGCGCCCTCGGCCTCGGCGATGCGGCCGGCGTCCAAGTAGGTGAGGTGGTTGTCGTCGATGCCGATGCGGAACTTCACTGTCACCGGAACACCGGCCGGTTCGGCGCCGGAAACCATCGCCTTGACGATCTTGCTGAACAGTGCGCGCTTGTACGGCAGCGCCGCGCCGCCACCCAGTCGAGTGACCTTCGGCACCGGGCAGCCGAGATTGAGGTCGATGTGATCGGCCCAGCCTTCGCCGACAATGATCCGCACGGCCTCGCCGAGTGTGGCGGGATCCACACCGTAGAGCTGCATCGAGCGCGGATGCTCGTCCGCGTCGAAGGACATCATGTGCAGCGTCTTCTCATTGCGCTCGACCACCGCCCGCGCGGTGATCATCTCGCACACATAGATCGAGGTGGAGCTACCGAACTCCCGGCACAACTTCCGAAACGCCAGGTTGGTGATGCCCGCCATCGGCGCGAGCACCACCGCCGGATCGACCGGATACGGCCCGATCCGCAGCATGCTCTTGGCCTCAGCAGTAATCGTCACGCCCACCAGTGTCTCATCAGCGGTACTGCGCCCTGTTCGGCCCTCGCCGTGATTCCGGTTTTGGAAGTAGGAAGATTTTTCCTGTGTGCTCTGCCCGGTCAGCTTCCCGAAGGCGCGTCCATCCCAGGCTGCGAAGCGACGATGTGCGACGTCCCCGCCGCGCGCTTCCGGGTTCGACAACCGGTTTACGAACTCGGCCGCATACGCTTGCGCTGGGACGTATGCGTCGTACTCCGGATCCTGGACCTCATCTGCCGCGTTCGCGTCCCCACTCGTGCGGAAAGTCGCAGTGGCACTGCGGAATTCGTCAACGGTCGACCATGGTCCCGGTCAACGTGAATTCGGCAGCACGGTAAGGCTTTCGAATTACTGGTCGCGGAGTCTGCGGTGGTAGATCTCGCGTACGGCCGCGTCGGGATGGGCGTAAGCCGTTGTGGCGCCGGTTAATTTGGCGACACCCAGCTGGGCGCGGTAGGGCAGCAGTTGGGCTGACTTGATGATGGCGGCGAGGCGGCGAGGCACTGTCACCAGTGGTTTGTCCTGCTGTACCGACTTCACGATCGCCTGCGCGACGTCCTCCGGATCCACCGTGGTCAGCGGTGTAATCCAAGCCGGCATATCGGCACCGGCGGACAATTCGGTGCGCACGATGCCGGGCAGCACCGCGCCGACATGTATGCCGTGCTCCTTCATCTCCAGATGCAGCGCCGAGGTGAACCCGACCACCGCGTGCTTGGTCGCACAGTAGGTGGCCAGCCCTGGAAAGCCCTGTGTCCCAGCCAAAGACGCGATATTGATGAGATGTCCGCTGCCGCGGTCCATGAATCGCCCGACGGCCAGGCGCGATCCGTGGATGACGCCGTTGAGGTTGATATCGATGATCCGCTCGGTCATCGCCTCGTCCTCGTCGGCGAATAATCCGGTCGGCATGATGCCCGCATTGTTGACCAGCACATCCAGCGGGCCGAGTTCCTTGTCCACGCTGTCGAGGAAGGCGGCGAAGGAAGCCTTGTCCGTGACGTTCAGCGGTAGGCCGATGATCTTGGCCTCCGGGTCCGCGCCCAACTCCGCCGCCGTCTTGGCCACCAGTTCGACATCGATATCGCCGATCGCGACCGCGGCCCCCGCCGCGAGAAATGCCTCGGCGCTCGCGCGTCCGATGCCGCGCGCGCCTCCGGTGATCGCGACAACCTTGCCGGTGAGCGCCCCGTCGCCCTTCGATGTGCTGGACATTTCCTCGGCCTCCTGCGGTCCTGTGAGTATGGCCGGTCAGCGCGGCGCGCCGTCGGCGGCAATACCACCAGTGTCGAGGTTCGCGCCCGGATCGTCGGCGGATTCGGAATCGGGCCCGAGATGATTGCCCGGCTCGGCGCCCCAGCGCCGAGGGCACTCCGACCGTCTCAGACGGCCTCAGTAGCCTGTTTCTCGCGGGTATCGCCCGCGACCACCAGGCTCATCGGAGAGAGCGAATGACGGAACGGATCGAGGGCACCGCAGCAGGCGGACACGACGGCTCCGGCGTGGAGCTGGGTAAGGCTGCCGAGGCGAAGGCTGCCGAGGCGAAGGCCTCCGAGACGAAGGCCGACAAGTCCGGACAGCCGTCGGATCGGAAGTCGGGAACCGTGTCGATTCGCATCTCCACCGTCGTCCGCGGCGCGGTAATCGGCGCATTGGTGATCGCGGTCGCCGTGCTGAGCGGTTTTCTCGTCTCGGCCCGCGGTGATCTCGCCGATCGAAAAGATCGAGAAGCCGCGGATAAGAAGGCCGAGCAGGTGGCCACCGAATACGCGGTCGGCGCGGCCACCGTCAATTATCAGGACATACCGTCATGGATGGCCGAGCTGAAGGCGAATACCGTTGCGCAACTGGCGAATAAGTTCGATGCGACCGCGCCCGAGCTCGAACAGATTCTGGTTCCGTTGAAGTGGACCTCCACCGCCGCGCCGATTACCGCAAAGGTGATGTCGGAGCAAGGCGGTACTACAAAGTCGATGTGTTCGTAAATGGGAGTTCGACGAATGCGCAGAGTCCGGAGGGCGCGCAGACAACAGTGACCTACAACGTCACGCTGGATAAGAGCTCGGACTGGAAGATCACCGATGTGGGCGGTGTCGACGGCGCACTGCCGGTGAAGTAGCGCCGCGAGGAGTTTCGACGGTTGAATCTATAAGTTCGCCACCGAGATCGGCGTTGCCGAACATAAACGCGCCGCCGCCGGAGAAATCCGGCGGCGGCGCGCTCAGGTTTGCGGGGTCGAGATCAGCCAGCGATACCGGCGAGCTCGCGCTTCTTCGCCTCGCGGGCGAGCATGCGGTCGCGCTGCTCTTCGAACTTGATGACGTCCTGGCTCAGCTTCTCCAGGAACAGTCCCAGCCGTTCGCGCACGGCGTCGCCGCGTGCGGTGAAATCGGTGCGTTCGAAGATGTTCCACTTCTTGAGCACAGGCTGCACCACCTCTTCGAGGTGCTGGCGCAGGTCGTAGATGCCGTGCTTGGCCATCAGTACCCCGTTGCGGCGGAAGTTGGGCATGCCGGCGCCGGGCATCTGGAAGTTCTCCAGGATCAGCGTGATCGCCTCGATCGCCTGGTCGGGGGACAGATCCAGGGCCGCGCCGCACATGTTGCGGTAGAAGATCATGTGCAGGTTCTCGTCGGCCGCGACGCGCTGCAGCATGCGGTCGGCGATCGGGTCGTCACAGACCCGGCCGGTATTGCGGTGGCTGACCCGGGTGGCCAGCTCTTGGAAGGTCACGTACGCGACCGAGTGCAGGAAGCCCGCATCGGCCTCGGTCGGCGAAGCGAATCCATTGGTCATGTGGACCATGCGCGCCTCTTCGAGCGCGACGGGATCGACGCCACGGGTCACCACGAGGTAGTCGCGCATGACAATGCCGTGGCGGTTCTCCTCGGCGGTCCAGCGGCCCACCCAGGTGCCCCAGGCGCCGTCCTGCGAGAAGTTCTCGGCGATCTCGCGGTGGTAGGAGGGCAGATTGTCTTCGGTGAGCAGATTCGTGATCATGGCCGCCTTCGCGACCTCGTTCAGTCGGGACTGCTCAGGGTCCCAGTCGACCCCGCCGAGTGCCGCGAAGTTGCGGCCCTCATCCCACGGGACATAGTCGTGCGGATGCCATTCCTTTGCCAGGGAGAGGTGCCGGTTGACGTTTTCTTCGGCAACCGGCTCCAACTCCGTGAGCAGCTCGAGTTGAGTCAGATCCCTTGCCATATACAAGCCCTTCATGTGTGTGCTCTTGCTGGTCAGTTCCCCGGGGTAGACCGTGTGCCGATGCGGCCATACCTTACGGCACCGTAGGTGTGATGCGAAACGCATCTGGCTGACAAATAAGACCTCGTGATAGAGGTCATATGCCGACGTCGGCGTTCGACAACCACACCGAGTGTAGGGGCTCGGCCCGCAGCAAGGGGTCTATCGCTAGGGGCCGAGAGTCGTTAGCCCAACGTGCTGTAACGCACAAAGCCGCAGGTATCGCCATCGCGATCGTTCAGCGCTCTTCGCCGAAGAGTCCGTCGAGGCGATTCCGGAGTGCGCCACCTGCGCTCTCGGCCAACGCTTCTCCGATCGCGCCGTCGATGCCACCTGGACTCTTGCCGCTGCCGCCGAGCAGACCGCCGAGTATGTCCGCGCTGCCGCCGCCGAACTGCGTCTGTGGTGTGCGCCACTGCTCACCGGATAGGCCATCGCGATCGAGCCGGCGGAAACTTGGCGACCAGATCGTTGCCGCCGGTGCTCTCCATCGGGCCGAGCGTTGATCCAGCGCGCCGACCGTCGAGGCCGCACGACCGGGCCGGTAATCCGCCGAGGAATGTCGGCAATGCCGCCTTCAGCGCATTCGTGGTGCTGGCTTGGTCGATTTGTCGGCGATCTGTCCGATGGGAACCTCGAGAGCAAATCAGCGAGGGAAGTCACTTGTTGCCGAGGGATACCCGGTGGGCGGGGTCGCGTTCGCGGTATCAGAAAGCCAGCGGTGGAATGTGATGTTTCATGGCCGCAGCCGATGCGGGTCGCGAGTTCGGAAGGACCGGAAATGACTCAGGCGTCCGGTATGGAAACCGGACGCCTGACAAGGTGCCCCCAGTAGGGCTCGAACCTACGACCTGCGGATTAAAAGTCCGTAGCTCTACCAACTGAGCTATAGGGGCGCGGATGGACAGTGTAGTGGGCCCGGCGCGGATCGAGTAACCGGGGGCGGGGCGCGTCGGTCGGAAGCTTGCTTCGGTTCGCTCGGGGTTGTCGGGTGCCGGGGCCGAGTCGCGCTGGCGCGCCGGGTAACACGATGCCCGCGGGCAGCGATGCTGCCGGTAAACATTTGGTACCCAGCTTTGTTCATTCCTACCGTGCCGGGCTACCATCCAATCATGTTGCGTACCAATCTCTTTGGATTTGCGGGAGGTGTAGGGTCAGTGCTCGGGGGGACGCAGCGAGGCGGCTGGCCGGTGTCGCGCGGTCGGCGCCGTGGTGACCGGGCCGCTGGTCGGCTCGGATGAACAATGCTGCGTCGCTGTCGAATTCGGAAATCCGAGGCATCACTTTGCTCGATTGCGTGAAGTTTGCCGTAACAGATATCCGGGTGTTTGGGCCGCTGGAGTCTACGGTTTGCCGCGTGTCGGATGGTGTTTCCGGGTACCGTGACGCCTTGGTGAATTACGGAAGAATCGTCGACTTACCCGGCGATCCGGAATTCGGCTTATCGTTGGTGTGCCCGAACGTGTCGCGGCCGGTACGACCGAACGCGACTTCCTACGAGTCGACGCCGGGGGAGGCAGATCCGAGACGAAGTAATGCCCAGGTGCGCACCCCCTGCGGCGCACCTGGGCAAGAAAACTATACCAGCTGGTGTGTTTCAGGATTTTCGCAAGTTTTCGTACCGAAAGTTTGAAACGGGGCGAAATCCCGGTTTGAAGTATTGATAAAACTCATAACTTCGCGCCAATGGTCCGTTCTTTTGGGGCACCGATTTGGCGACGAGTAGGCTTCGGAGGCGTTTCGAGCATGGCACGGCAGCAAGAGCGGGCCCGCCGGACACGCGCGGCGATAATCAGGTCCGCCGCCGTTGAGTTCGGGAAGAGCGGCTATGCCGCTGCATCGCTCAACCGCATTTTGGAAGGTTCACGCGCCACCAAGGGCGCTATGTACTTTCATTTCGATTCCAAGGAAGATCTCGCGCGCGCGGTACTCGAGACCGCGGTCGACCGATACCGCACCTCGGCCGAGCGTTGGCTTGCCAGAACGGATCTCGGTCCACTCGACGTCCTGCACGGGATGGTCGACGAGGTGGCATTGCGACTCGAGCACGACATCATCGTGCAGGCCGAATTCCGATTGATCATCGAACCGGACTTCTATCGCGATGTGCAGACCGGCGGCGGTCGGATACTCGGCCGCGCCACCAGAGCGCTCGCGGTCCGAGCCATCGATCAGGGGCAGCTGCGCGCCGACGCCGACCCGGACCGCTTCACCCGCACCATTTCCGCGGCCCTGGCCGGCCAGCGCTATCTGATCGATATCCTCGGCAACGGGGTCGATCTGCGGACCCGGTTCCAGGAGGCGCTCGAGGTCGTGGTCGAGGCGATGGCCACCCCGGAATGGGCCGAGAAGTTCCGCAACGACGGCTGGCGCGCACAGGCCCGACTCGAAGAGCTCGGTTTGGGAGCCTGAACAGCCGATTTGGGAAACGCGGCCGATCTGTCATAAGCTATCCCAGCTCCCAACGGACACCCGTTGAAGCCGGTCCGGAGAAATCCGGGGCGAGCCCCCTTCGTCTAGCGGCCTAGGACGCCGCCCTTTCAAGGCGGTAGCGCGGGTTCGAATCCCGTAGGGGGTACGGTCTTCGGATCGTTGGAAGCAACGCAAGGCCCTGTGGCGCAGTTGGTTAGCGCGCCGCCCTGTCACGGCGGAGGTCGCGGGTTCGAGTCCCGTCAGGGTCGCAAAATAAGCGCCGGAGCAATCCGGCGTTTCGCGTATGGCATTCACTACGGGTGCCTGCGGCCAGGTAGCTCAGTTGGTACGAGCGTCCGCCTGAAAAGCGGAAGGTCGCCGGTTCGATCCCGGCCCTGGCCACCCGCAGACCCGCGGACTCTGCGCGCAGAAAGCGCGCCGAGTCTGCGGGTTCAGTGTTTTGTGGGGTGCGATCCTCACGCTCCGCTCGGCGGCCTCTCGCCCCGCGAACCCCAAGTCCGTCCTGGTGTGCCGTGGCTTGGCTGTGGCCGTTTTCCGGTGTTGCGCTACTCGAGTTCGGCCTCTCGTAGAAGTGGCGTCCTGTGGTCGTGGCCGCTTTCACGGCATGACCTTGTTTCGGCTGTGGCGCTGTCCAGTGCCGCTGGTCGGTGTGCGTCCTGTGGGCGTGGTCGTTTCTTGGTGTGAGCTTGTCTCGGTGTGGTGCTGCCCAGGTGTCGTTGTCGGTCGATGTGCGTCCTGTGGGCGTGATCGCTTCTCAGGTGAGTTGTTTCGAGGGGGGTCTGCCCGGGCGGTCGTTGCTCGCGTGTGGTGTTTTCCGTCGGGTTACCGGGTGTGCTTTCTCGGGTGCGGCGATCTCTCGTGCCCACAGGAGGCGGATCCGGAGAAGGAGCGGATCTCAGGCATTGGGGCGGAAATTGGGGGCTTGGTGATCATGGTGGTGGGATGCTGGGGGGATGGCGGAGAAGTGGTATTACTGCTTGAAGCATCAGCGGGCCGAGAGTGGGAAGCAGTGTTGGTTTCGGGATCGGATGGGGCCGTATCCGGATCAGACCACTGCTGAGCGGGCGTTGGAGATCGTGCATGCGCGCAATGCCCGGGAAGATGCTCGGGACCGGGATTGGCGCCATGGCGATAAGTGAGCCGGCGTCAGGGGTGGTGTGCGGCAACTGATTTCGGTGCGGATCCGGGGATACTCGGCGGGGTGGGTGCGGTGATTTGCGAGGTAGTCGGCAGGTCGCGGGTATTCGGGTGATGGCGGGAGCGTGCGGGCGCTCAGGTGGTCTTCAGTTCGATCAAGTACGGTTCTTGGCAATCAGACGAGTGCTCCGGGTCCTGTCGTGGGTCTGCGGGCTGGAACAGGTGAGCAGGGAGGGCGACCCTTGAGGGTTACCGTTGTTGTGCCGACCTACAACGAGCGGGAGAATCTGCCGGTTGCGGTGGAGCGGCTGACGGCGCTGCTGGTGCCCGATCTGCATGTGCTCGTGGTGGATGACAATTCGCCGGACGGGACCGGTGAGATCGCCGACAAGCTGGCGGTTGAGCTGCCGAATGTCGTGGGCGTACTGCACCGCACCGAAAAGGACGGATTAGGCCGCGCCTACGTGGCCGGGATCACCCGGGCATTGGACGAGGGCGCCGATGTGGTGATCCAGATGGACGCCGACCTGTCACATCCGGCCGAGGTCATTCCGGCCATGCTGGAGAAGCTGAGCACCACCGATGCCGGTGTCGTGCTCGGCTCCCGCTACGTGCCCGGCGGGTCGACCGCCGAGGAGTGGAAGTGGTACCGCAAGGCGCTGTCCGCGTGGGCCAACTTCTACGTGAACCTGATCCTGCGTCTGAGCGTGAAGGACGCGACCGCCGGATTCAAGGCGTGGAAGGCTGACACGCTGCGCGCCATCGACGTGGCCTCGATCCGCAGCAACGGATACTCGTTTCAGGTCGAGATGAACTATCGGACCGTCAAGAAGGGCATCACGATCGCGGAGGTGCCCATCCGGTTCGAGGAGCGCACCCTCGGCGCCTCCAAGATGAGCCTCAAGGTCCAGCTGGAATCCGCCCTTATGCCGTGGAAGCTACTGTTCGGCCGCTCGGTCTGACACATTCCCGACGATGACCGGGCATCCGCACTCCAG